>RKSC01000011.1 GCA_007571085.1 Synechococcus sp. PNGco_S_binSS4 | reverse complement strand
CTGGGATGATCCCCTTATGGCTGAGGAGCTCTTTGGGCCCATACTGCCCATACTTCCTCTCACCAGTCTGGATGAGGCTATTAAATCCATCAACAGCCGTCCAAAGCCTTTAGCTCTGTATCTGTTCAGTGGTCGCAAGGAGTGGCGGGATCGTCTCCTGCACCAGACCAGTTCGGGCACAGTTTGCTTCAATGACGTTATTCTCCAAGCTGGTCTTCCTGAGCTTCCCTTTGGTGGTGTGGGTGAGAGCGGCATGGGTACCTACCATGGCCGGGCTGGGTTTGCCCGTTTTAGCCATGAGCGCAGTGTCTTGCGTCGCCCTCAAGCCCTTGATCTGCCTTGGCGCTATCCCCCCTACGGCAACCGTTTACATTGGGTCAAAAGGCTGCTGGGGTGAGGGGGTTATGGGTAGGGGAAAATTGTTTCAAGGCCACTTGTTTCAAGGCCACTTCTTCCTAATGTCCCCCCTGGGCCTGGGCCTTGTCTTCCCAATCAGAGTGACTCGTCTGTGGTGTTTTCTGACATAATCTCTACTATTTCTATACCAAAGTTCCCAGGTGCATCAGGAGCATTGGGGTCGAAACTTTTGACGATTTCCCCAGTGTCCACATGAAGCTTGGTAATGATTGGATTGTATTCTGTCCAAGTATTGATTGGAATTTGATCATTTTGGCGTTTTAGAATTATAACATTTCCAAATTGCTTATCAAGAGTATATCCTTCAATAGTTATATCTGGACTATGGACAACTACTATATGACTAACCGAAGATGTGAGATTCCCGCTGCTCCCTATAAGATTGATTGCACGAGCATCATAGAAAGGTATCTTTCGATGTAGATAGTAGTAGCCGGGAGATGCAGAGTATTCAGTATCAGCTGCCCAGACTCCTTTAACGTCAGGGGCTTGGGATAAGTATCTATAAGCTGTAAATGTGGAAATTTGATTACGTATAAAATTGACATGGGTTATGTAAGGTCTGTGTAATAGATTTTGAGAGGGCAAGTAATTTAAGATTCCCAAGAATGATATTGTGAAAAAGACTATCATGCCGAATCTTTGTAGAATGAGATATTGTTTTTCTAGCTGATTAAGTTGGACACGCAAAGTAATGTGGGCACAAAAGTCAGCACTGATCATCAGCCATAATGGAATGATAGCGAAAATAAATCGATATTCCTTATGAATGCTTATGGAATGAAAGGCAAGCAATACGATCATTAACCCTAGCAGAAAACCATAACGTCTTAGTCCTTTCATGAGCGCAGCATACCCAACAACCAACATACTGAATCCTGCACTGGCAATCAGGATCAACCAGAGATATTGCCAAGACGGGTTCTCAAGGCCAATGTGTACCTCATCAGAGATATTATATTGGAAATTTGTCAGATAGGAATGAAATGGACCACGATTCCAGGTGAGTCCATCAAAGATCCCAATGAGCAGTAGAGAAGTAATTGATATAAGAAGAAATTGTATCTTTTTCCGCGTACGCAAAATGAAAACGGCCATGACAACACCTATCATTGGTGCATATTGAAATCGCATGGCTGAACCTAAGACTCCGATCAGCGCCACGGCCCAGACAGTCCAGCTTTGGCTTGGTTTTGGCCCAATACAGAGGGCAAGTAATACCATGACCAGGGCCGTGCTGAGAAATTCTGTCATCGGCTTATGGGCAAAACCCACCAGCTCATACCAAAATGCACCGGCTAGGAGGCCAGTCCTTGCAGACATTTCGCTAAAATGCCATCGCATAAAGAAATACATTCCCACTGGAATTGCCAGGGAAATCCCACAGAAAACGATTTTGACAGCACTGATGTACCACTGTGGCTCTCCAAGGCCAAGGCTGTTGAGCAAAGCCAGAATCCCTGCAACCAGGCCGGGCACAAACCACTGGCGAGCACCGTAGAAGTACTCCCAATAGGTGACGCCATTGCCAAAGACCAACCTATGGGCTGGCTCCAAGTATTGCATAATTTCATCGGGGTGGACAGTAAAATCACCACTGAGTGCCACCCCCACCCGTAGGGCAAAAGCCACCATCACCACCCAGGGCCATAGTTTCCATGGGGGCTGGTTTGGAGTGTGCGGATGGAGCAATATCCTTGGCAAATCCCCAAGGCTGGTAGCAAGTCCTCCCATGGTCAGCTTTTCATCCATCACTAGTAGGCCAGGGAATCATACCGTGGCCAGGGAATGGTTTCAAGGG
This sequence comes from Synechococcus sp. PNGco_S_binSS4, assembly GCA_007571085.1. GTDB lineage: Bacteria > Cyanobacteriota > Cyanobacteriia > PCC-6307 > Cyanobiaceae > Synechococcus_B. The sequence goes on along the minus strand of RKSC01000011.1, from coordinate 2,730 downwards.
TGATCCCCCCAGCTGTCCTGGCAGCTTGCACAGTCCCTGACCCCATGGAGCTGGCAGCTCTCCAGAGGAACCCAACAACAGGAGCCTAGAGCCATGTGCCCTCAGCCACAGGAAGGGAGGGATCAGATAGCCCACTGAAAACCGTTTGTCCAGAAGGCCATTGACACTGCCTGGAGAAGAGCCAGCCCAATAACTGTGATCAGCAGGGAAGATCTTGGCAATTTGTATGATGCAAGAATCATGTATAGGGGGAAAACCACTACCAGATAACGCATCATAGAAAAGTATGCATTATTGTGTGATGACATGTAGAGGAATATGGTGACGAGAGACCATAACACAAGAGCAGGGTTGACTTTGCGTCTTCCAATAATGATCACAGCAGCTGTTGTCATTAACGTCAGCACCCCCATAAGACGCCCAAAGGCACCAACTGTGAGACCTGCTGTCCCAAGTGTGCGCACAATTAATGTGAAGGGATTAACTCCTGTGGCTCCTCCTGCCCATGCATCTTGAATCTGGATGAATGCCAGGGGATTTCCGGTCACTTGCCAGCATACCCACATGAAGACTGCTAGTCCGGAGGGGATGAGAGCAAACCACAGCACCTTCAAGTCAAGGGATCGCACAATAGAAAATAGGATCTGGAAGAGGTTAAATGTTTTCAGTCGCCACTGGCGCTGCTGCAGATACTCCCAGAAAAGAAATGGTCCCAGTAGCACCCCAAAAGAGCGGGTCATGGCGCTGAGTCCTGCAAGTCCACAGGCAAGATGCCATGATCCCCTGCGGGCAAAGTACCAGGAGGAAATTGTAAGACAGATGAAAAGACTCTCTGTCATCATACATGAGAAAACATAGGAAGTCGGAAATAAAAACAGAAAAAGAACTCCCCTTCTTGCCACGGTCCTATTCTTCTCAAGCTCCAGAAGACGAAAGAATACAATTGCTCCCAGGAGAATGGCCAGATTAGATACAATAATACCTGCCAAATAGGTGTTCCCCACCAGCTCTGCTGTAACTCTGGTTATCCATGGATAGAGGGGAAAGAATGCATAGTTAGCATAACCGACTGCGTCCCCCTCCGGTGCGTAGCCAGTTTCAGCAATCTGATAGTACCACCTTGTATCCCAGGCTCCCCAGATGTCAAGCCACTGATATCCCGTACCGATCCCAAAGAACTGTTGCACATTTCCCACACTGTTACGCTGGCCAAGCCATTCCCTGGCAAGCACACCCACAACTGTCAGCCCAGCCCGGGAGCAAGCCCACACCGTAAACACCCATACCGCGCCCCGCTTCCAGCTCTCCACCACGGAGCCTTTGTCTTGAAGAGCTTGGTAAGGCCGGGAAGTTTTTGTCCGGCGCTCCCTAGAATGCTGAGACCCTGCCACTGGTTTTGCACCTGCACTGCACCCCATAACTAACATGGACTGGTCTAGCAGCTGCTGGGATGACCATGGATCACCATAGGCCTCCAGACTACTACAGGGTTCTCCAGGTGCCGCCCCATGCTGATGGAGCCACATTGCGCCAGGCATTTCTGCGCCTCTGCAAGCACCATCACCCCGACACCACCAGCCTGCCAAAGGCTGTGGCCAGTGAACGCTTTCTCATGATTAAGGCGGCCTACGCCACATTGCAAGATCCAGCAGCTCGTCACCGCCACGACACCTTGCTGCAACAGCATTCAGCAGCTGGAACGGGCCCAGTGGCAGCTCCTGGGCCACAGGAGAAAGTCCTGCAGGAGCAATGGGTCTCTCCCTATCGACCCCTTTCCGGGGGAGAATGGTTGGCCCTGATGCTGCTGGTGGGCGCCTTACTCTTCTGTGGTGTACTCATCAGCCTGGTGGCTTTACAGCACCCTTGAAAAACCTGTGCATCGACCACTTCCCGCCCCTGAAATCCCCCTCTACCACCATGCCTTACCTGCCTTGGAGGCCTGGTTGGAACAGATGGGGTGCCAACAAGATGAAGATGACTGCTGCCTGTGGCATCTGCAGCAACCCTCCTGGAGTGCGGATGTGGTGTTGGCTGTGGAAGACATGCATGTGCGCTGGACCAGCAGTGGGGGCACCCTTACCCAGCGAAGTTTTTCCTATAGCCTGAGTCGATCAGATGTGGAACATGCAATCATGGAAGGTCCTTAGCAGCCGGTCCTTAGCAGCTGGTCCTCCCAGACCCAAGTCCAGACCGTAGGTGGGCAGTCCAGGCCGGGAAAATACCCTTGTCTTGACCTGGAAAACATCCATGCCCAAGAAGCTGTATCTCGCCAACCCCTACGGTTTCTCCCACCAGCAGCGCCATGGTCCTTTGGCAAACCTGAGCCGCACCCTGGAGCAAATGGGTGCCCACGTGTGGGAACCATTCCAACGGAACAACCAAATTGACCGGTCAGAACCAGGCTGGGCCTACCAAATCGCCATGGCGGATATGGGGGATGTTCGGGAGGCGGATGGAATCTTTGCGGTGGTGAATGGTTGCCCACCGGACGAAGGTGTCATGGTGGAACTGGGTCTTGCCATGGCCTGGGGAAAGGCCATCTTCCTGTTCCGAGACGATATCCGACGATGCACGGATAGCGAAGCCTACCCCCTAAATCTCATGATCTTTGCAGGGCTTCCGGAGTTGGGCTGGGAGGCATACTGGTACACATCCCTAGAAGAGATAGGGGATCCCCAAAAGGCTCTCCTTCCCTGGTTGCGGGAATCTTAACCAGCCCCTTGCCCACCT
>RKSC01000163.1 GCA_007571085.1 Synechococcus sp. PNGco_S_binSS4 | reverse complement strand
GCTGAACTGGCCTATGGCTTCACCACTGCTGCTGGTCTGCTGAGGCCCTACACCATGTACTCCATCTCAGAGGGGAGCACCACCGTAGATGCTGGGGTGAATTATAGCCTAGATGGCATCTTAGATCTGAATCTGAGGGGCAGCCGCAGGACCAGCAGAGGGGGAAGCAATGAGAGCCGGGTTATCCTAGAGCTGCGTACTGAGCTCTAGGGGTGAGAACTGAAAGCTGTCTAAAGCAGGGCAATCTAAGGAAAAATCTGGAAAGGGGCAAAGCTGGTTCAAGCAAGGCTACTGGCCATTAACCATCAGCTGCAAAACACCTTAAGTGTCAATAGCTGCCTACCCCATCCCCCTAACCCATATAGCCTCAGCCTAGGAGCAGCTCCCCCATGGCAATGTGACTAATCGGACTCTACTTGGTTGCAGCAGTCATCTCCTGGATGGCTTCCACTATCCTCGCTTCACTGACTCTGATCTCTGAACTTTCAGTACTTTCAGTGCCATGGTGAGCCACTGGAAGATTCAAGGCAGGAAAGTTTATTACAGCTCTGGCCGGCCAGACCAGGATTATACTGGAGTCAGTGTGGAAACATGGTCCACAAGTTCTTTTGCCCGCATCTCCCAAAAACGTCGATTGAGATAGAGGGGATCAGGGTCAGATTCCTGGCGGAATTGCATACCAAATGGATTAAAGATTGCAAACTCCTCAAGCCCCATCACATCCACATTCTGTTTAGATAAGGTATTAAGCAAACTTTTTAGATCATGGCTGACTGGTGATAGCACCTCAAGATTAACCAACCAAGCTTTAAGGGTCTTCTCAAGAACTTGATGGATCAAGAGTCCCCAGCTGGCCTCCGACGCATGGGGTTCACGCAGGTAGGAGGCAGCCACAAGGTCTCGCCTTGCCACCCGCAGCAAGGCAACTGCTTCAAGGTTGACGTTGACCATTTCAAGGTTGACCATTGGCCATTCCCTACTCCAGAACAATCCGTGGGATTGCACCATGCAGTCAGTGGCACCATGCCCCTCAGAGACCAGTCTTAGGGACTATCCACAGCCAGCAGGCCGGAGCCTTCGCCACGGAACGTCATCAATCTAGGAGAGCCTACGGACAATGTTGCTCCACCATGACCAGTTCTTTACCAGTCAACTGAGGTCAGACCAACACTTCAGCACCCCAGACACCTTGGTACTCCCTTGGATTCCATAGGTTTGAGGTCTAGGCTGCAACCATGGCCACAAGCGGTGTTGTCCCCTATTGTCATCAGCCCGTGCTCAGGGAGCAGGTGCTGGCCGGTTTTGCAGCCCTGCCCCAGCCGGAACACCTGCTGGATTGCACCATTGGTGGTGCAGGGCACAGCTGCCTGTTTCTGGAAAGCCATCCCCATGGGCAGATCACTGGTCTAGACCAAGATCCCAGTGCTTGTAGGGCTGCGGCTGGGGCCCTGGCCCTATTCCCCGGTCGCTGGCACATTAGCAATTGCAACTTTGCCCACTATCTCCCCCCACCACAGAAGCGCTTTGCCGGCATTTTGGCTGACTTGGGGGTGAGCAGCCCCCAGCTGGAGAACCCTGAGCGGGGCTTCAGCATCCGCCATGGTGGACCTGTGGATATGCGCATGAACCCTGAGACAGGGGAAACCGCAGGTCAGTTACTGGAGCGTCTCAGGGAAGATGAGCTGGCCGCATTGATCCGTGACTACGGAGATGATCGACGGGCACGGACCATTGCCCGACGTTTGGTGGCCCGGCGCCCCTTTGCCAACACCACAGCCCTGGCTGCCGCCATCGCCAGTGCCTATCCTCCCCAACAGCGCCATGGCCGCATCCATCCTGCCACCCGCACTTTTCAAGCACTGCGCATGGCCGTTAACCAGGAACTGGGGGCCCTATCCACCCTCTTGAAGCGGGCACCAGAGTGGTTGCTGCCAGGGGGCATTTTTGCGGTCATTAGCTTTCACTCCTTAGAGGATCGCCTCGTGAAACGGGCCTTCCTCGGGGATGTTCGATTGGAGCGGCTGACCCGTAAACCATTGACAGCTACACCAGAGGAGATTGCCCAAAACCGCCGCAGCCGCTCCGCCAAGCTGCGCCTGGCCCGTCGCATCTAGGTTGTGCTAGGAGTCGTCTTGGGGAACCTCCTCTTCCAGCGCTGCCTCTGGACTGGTAATTTCTCCCTCCAGGGGACTATCCCCTTCCCCTTCCCCTTCGGCAGCTCCTTCAAGGGACCCTTCTTCAACGGACTCAACGGCCCCATTGCCCTCTAGCTGATCAGAACTGGGCACCCGAACCCCTTCTGGCACAGGTAGCAGGAGGCCTAGGCCCAAAAGGACTGCCACCAGCGCCCCACCCCCTAGGGGGGCAACAAGACGTTGGCCCATGGGGAGACGATTGAGCAACTCCCGGTTCAGCAAGCCTTCCATTTCTGGGGCAGCAAGGTCCAGTTGGAGGCGGGGGTCATGGATTAAGGCATCCAGGAAACGCACCACATTGGCCAGCTCCCCATCATCTAGCTGCACGTCGTAGCCTTTTGTCTGTTCCTCACTCCTCTGGAGACGGAGGCGATGGCCCCGATGCCATGGGGTGATGGAGATGCTCCCGTCTGTGCTCTCCAACCCTCTGGGCTGGCCGCTGATGATGTAGCGGGCATAGGGAATGAAGGTTTCCACCATGGCCTCCAGGTGAGACTGCTGACCTGTGACACGGATATGCTCTGACAGATCAAGGGTAAATTGTTCCAGCTCCGTGATGGTGCTGTTGTCCCCACCCTCAACACCCTCTCCCATAAGGGTGAGGTGGCAACCCAAAAGGGCATATTGAATTGAGTGCATGAATCAGTGGATCATTAGTGGAATCAAATCAGGACCGCATTCCATCCTGGAGGCTGGCCAGGAGACGCTGTTGGCCACCAGGCCCTGCAGAGAATAGGAGAGCACGGACCATTTGCTTTGCCATGGCCATGGCGTGATCATCATCAGCGAACTTTTGTATGGCTGCACGCCTTGGATTCATGCGTTGCTGGACGAGTCCTTGCAGCCGCTTGCTCACAAACGTCCAGCGGGCCTCCGCAAGGGACTGATCCGCCCCAATAGAAACCAACTGGTGCAGCAGAGGGTAAAGGCCTGTTGCCATGGTGCAAACCAGCTCCACCATACCCATAACCTCCTCCTTCTTCATTTGGCTGCGTCGCATGGTGCGTCGCAAGGGGTTTGTGGTGCGCCGCTTCCAAAACTCCACCCGGCTCACGGGAGTTTGCCCAGGTTCAGCACCCTGCTGTAGGGCATAGATCATGGCCTCATTCCCTTTGATATTAAGAGCTTCAATGGTGGTTAACAGCAAATCCAACTGCTGCAAACCATGACGGCCAATGATTCTGGCCTCCAGCTCCTCGTCAAAGTCATCAAAGTCCTGCTCATCGGGTTGGCCCACATCTGCTTCATCTTCACCTTCAGGGGACTGGATGCCTTCCGGTGGGATGTCTTCTGGTGGGATGTCTTCTGGGGTAAAACCAGCAGTGTCTTCCTCCTGATTCTGGGAATCCAGCTTGGCAAGAGCCTCCGGAGAAAGCCTGTCATCTGATTCCGCAGCCCGGTCTGGAGAGGGTGTTTTCTCAGTTGAGGCAGAAGGGTTCAAGGTTGGAGTATGCAGAGGAGAAACAGGACTTGCAAAAGCAAGGGTCACAGAGATGACACTCTCATCATGGCATGACAGCTAGGGTGAAACATGCCTTCCCCCTAGGTTCCAGGGTGAGCCATTCAGCTACAACCCCTCCCCTGTCTCCGGCTGAGTTGCGTCAGCTGTTGCGGTATGCCCCTGATTTTCCCAAGCCCGGCATTCGCTTTTGCGACCTGACCCCCCTCTTTGCAAATCCTAGGGCTCTCCGGTCTCTGGTGGACATGCTGGCTGAGCGTTGTGAACCCCTTGCACCGAAATGCATCGTTGGCATTGAGGCCCGGGGCTTTTTGCTGGGCACCCCCCTAGCCTATGCCATGGGTGTGGGATTTGTGCCTGTGCGCAAGCCTGGCAAATTGCCCGGCTCCACCCATGGTGTGGACTACCCCTTGGAATACGGCATGGACCGCCTGGAGATCCAGGATGATGCCTTAGTTCCAGGTCAGGCCGTGTTGGTGGTGGATGATCTGCTGGCCACTGGTGGTACAGCAGCAGCCTGCACAACCCTGGTGGAGAGCCTGGGGGCCCAGGTCTGTGGCTATGGGTTCATCGTGGAACTGGAGCCCCTCTCTGGCCGCCGGCGTCTGAACCAGGGTGTGCCCTGCCAGAGTTTGCTGATCCATGATTAAAGCCTTGGGGCATGGCAAAGGGGCCCCAGCCATAGGCCATGGGCCGCAGCACCAAGGAGCGCAAGGGACCACTGTGGCGCAAGAGCTTTAAAGCCATCCACCGCAACGGATTCAGCAGGCCCCAGCTGTTGGCAAAGAGCCGCAGCAGCCCATCGGTGGCCAGCAAGGTGGCCATGGTGTCAAAAGCACGACGGCGGCCATAGGTGCGCAACAACCAAGTAACTGGCCGCTCCCCCTTGCCCACCTTGTCCCCCATGGCATAGAGGTGGCTCACATCCCGCCAGCAAAGGTTAAGGCCTTGTCCACCAAGGGGATGACAGTAATGGGCCGCTTCCCCTAAAAAGAGCACATTGCCCTGATGGAGCCGTTGGGCCAGCCCCAGAGCCACGGGAAAAGCTTGGGGCCTGTTCAGCACTGTCATCAGCTCCACCCCTGGAGGAAGGGCATGGGCCAAGGCTTGGGAAAAAACCTGGGGCTCCCCAGCCACAAGGGCAGCCCCACGGGCACGGGATGTGGACCAGACAACCTGGGTGCTCCCCTTACCCATGGGCAGCAATGCCAGTGGACCCTCACCCCGAAACACTTCCCAGGCCATTGTGGGATCCACTCCCCTTAAGCGCACATGCACCGTGATGCAGCTCTGGTCATAGGTCCATCCCCAGCAACCCACTCCCATGGCCTGGCGCACCAGGCTGCGGTGGCCATCAGCTGCCACAACTAAATCCCAGCCCTGCTGCCAACCATGGCTGCCCCTAGCAGGAGAGAAGGAGGATCCCAACTGCAATGTGATGTGGGGATTCTGCTCCAGGTGGTGCAGCAGTACGGACATCATGGGGCGGTGCTCAGCAATCCAGCCAATGGGGGGTGGGGCATCTCCGGATAGGTCATTCCAGTGGAAGTGAGTTTGGGCAGAGCCTTGATTGGCCCGTAGGGTGAGGCGCTCAAAACCCCAAAGATGGGGAGCCAGGGCAGGGGTCAGCTCCAGGTGCTGGAACAGGGCCAGGCTGGATTGGCTGAGGGCATAGGCCCGCTGACGGCTCACCAGGGCTTCCCGCTTGAGGAGATCCACAACCACAACCAGCCAACCGGCTCTAGCCAAAGCCAAAGCCGCCAGGCAGCCGGTCAATCCTGCACCCACCACCAGGGCCTGGGGGCGACAGGGGATCGTTTCTGCAACCACAAGTAGCATCAAAGGTTACCTCCCCATGGTGCATCAATAACAGGCCCCGGGGAAGATCTTATCTAGGGTTCTGCAGGTTTAGGCTGATTGCACATTCATGGTTCAAGCAAACCACCGCATTGTTAATGCCGCCTTGGCTATGATCACTAGCCTGACCACCTTGGCGGTTTCCATTGTTTTTAGTCCCATGGGCGGTAAGGCCCAGGCTCAGGAGATTAATGTCTATTCAGCCCGCCACTACAACACGGACAAGGATTTCTATGCCCAATTTGAAGATGACACTGGCATCAAAGTAAATCTACTGGAAAGCGAAGGCAATGTACTCCTGAGCCGTCAAGCACTTGGTGTTAATCCTCCAGCGGATGTGATCATTCTGGTGGATGCAGCCAGATTAGCCCATGGGGCCGAGACAGGGATTTTCCGTCCCATCTCTTCTCCAGATTTGCTCGCCAAGGTTCCCTCCCATCTCCGTGATCCAGAAGGTCGCTGGTTTGGCCTAACACGTCGCTTCCGGGTGCCCGTGGTGAATCCAGAGAAGGTGGACCCCAGCACCATCACCAGCTATGGGGATTTGACCAAACCTGCTCTTAAGGGCAGGCTCTGTCTGCGCAACAGCAAGACCACCTACAACCAGTCTCTGGTGGCCTATCAAATTCACCGCATGGGTGAAGTCAAAACCTCTCAGTTTGTGGAGGATCTCATTGCCAATGTGGACCAACCTCTGTTCTCCAGTGATGGGGACCAGATTCGCGCTGTTGGACGTGGAGATTGCGATGTGGCTTTGGTGAACACCTACTACCTGGGTCAAAGGCAAGGAGGTGATAAAGGTGCTGAGGACAAAGCCCTGGCCGACAAGGTGGTGATTGCCTGGCCTGATCCGGTTCATGTCAACATCAGCGGTGCAGGTGTTACCACCACCAGCCCCAACCCAGAAGCAGCACAGCAGTTTGTGGAGTTTCTTGTGAATAACAGTGCTGATTACGCCAAGGCCAACCGGGAATATCCCATTAGCGGCACAGGTTCTGACCCTGTTCTACAAAGCTGGGGAACGTTCAATGAGGACAATGTGAGTGCCAGGACCCTGGGGCGACTGAATGCCAGTGCTATCCGTCTCATGGAGTCCCACGGCTGGGGTCAGTAGGGGTTATCAAGGCCGTGGGTGGTCCGGGTCAACCGGCAGCCCACGGCAACCCAAAGCCAAACGACGGGCCCATAACAGGAGAGGATAGAGCTGCTCTGCCCGTTCTGGGCTGGCGAATAGGGCCTTGAGGAGCAACAGTAGACCCAAAGAGGGCTGGAGCTGCTCACACAGTCGGGCAACTGCTGCTGCTCCATGGAACAGGCGGGGTTCACCACCCCCAGCAGAAGCCACCATCAGAACTGCCCCCTGGGAGAGGGGATAGCCCTGATTCTTTAACTCTTGACGCAGCTGATCATTGGCACGGCCATCAATAATTTCCAAACTGGGGAGGCCACCTTTCAGCTCACTCCATTGGGCGAAGAACTGGCAGAAGGGACAACCTCCGTCAAACACCAGAGTTAGGGCAGCAGGCTGGGAGCTCAAGGCTTGGTGGCTAAGACCAGATCCTCTGAAATATAGCCAGCTTGCCGCAGCAGTGCGGCTAAAGCATCGGGAAAGTTAGTGTAGCGAATGACCCCTTGGTGGCAGTTTCCATAATCATCATATTCACTGGGGCAATACTCAAGACCCAATGGGCTCTGCCGATCATAACGCTCCAGCACCACGGGCCAGGCTTCTGCAATGCGTCCAACCCGGGCATAGCTGGCAGCATAGCCTGCCAACAGGCCATTAATTTCACCACCATAATGGCTGACCAGTTGTTCAGACTGGCGACGAGCATCCTCTTCAAATAGGGGACGCAAAGCAGGCCGGTCGCTCACATCCACAACCTGATTTCCCTGCAAGGCCAAAAACTGGGGCGGCGCACTGGAGCCGGCATAGGAGGAGAAGCGATAGAGAAAACGGTTATCCAGGTTGGCCAGTAGGTAACCTTGCCCTGGTATGGGTTCTGTGGCGGCAAAAATTTCCCCATCAAAGGCACCCACATCAATGGTTTGCCAATAGCCTTCCCCGTCTTGGCGGAAGATGGTGACCAGGGCACAGCAATGGGCCCCTCCGCTGTATTGGGAAAACAGCACTTCAGGGCTGCTGTTGTTGGTGTCCAACTCCACCATTTGAATCAGAGCATCGGCCACGCTGCTGGGTGAGCCAATGTGCTCAACCAGTGGGGAATCTGTCAGCAGACTGACCACTTCATCCTCCCCGTCAGTGGCATTCCAGAGTCGCACCACCGGTTCCTGGCCCCTGTTGCCGTACCTATCCTCTGGCTTGACACGAAAGGACAGGTCTGCCCTGATTCCTGCAGCCGTCAAACTGCCCCCTGCGCCATTCTCCTCCGGCCCAGAGCGCAGCAGCAAGGGCTCAAAACCATCTGGAGCGCTGGAACTTCCAGATCCCAAGGGCTGTTGCCCTGGGGTGGTGATCACCAATGGCCGCCGCACTAGCCACAGCAAGCCTAGGGAGAGCCCAGCTGCAACTGCCAACCAGGGGAGTGCATTGGTGGACTTCCAGTACACCATGGTCAAGTGAGACTAGGCAACCGTAACCTGTTTAGTGGCCATTGGTAAGCCACTCAACTATGGAAAGTGAATTTCGCCGCGTCACCAAAGGCAAGGGCAGCAATGGGGGATCGGGTGGAACGGGTATTCCCTGGCCCTTACTGGCGGGCAGCGTCTTTGGTCTGCTGATTCTGAGTCAGGCTGTGTTCATTGTGCCTGCTGGTACCGTTGCAGTGGTCACCACATTGGGACGGGTGACGGGTAGCCCCCGGGGAGCAGGTCCCAATTTCAAGGTTCCCCTGCTGCAAAACACCCACCGCTTTAGCGTCAAAACCCAGGTGCGACCCGAACGTTTTGCCAGCCTCACCAAAGACCTGCAGGTGATTGAGGCCACCGCCACCGTCAAATATGCTCTCAAACCACAGGAAGTGGGGCGGGTCTATTCTCAGATTGCCACCTTTGACAGTGATGTTTACCCCCGAATTGTGCAGCCTTCCCTTCTCAAGGCCCTCAAATCCGTATTCTCCCGCTACGATCTTGTCACCATTGCATCCCAATGGGGCAGTATCTCCGAAGAAGTGGAGCAGCAAGTGGATACGGAGCTGAGCCGCTTTGGCTATGTGGATGTGCAGGGTCTAGACTTGACCGGTTTGCAGATTGCAGAGGAGTACCGGGCCGCCATTGAGGAGAAGCAAATTGCTGAGCAGCGTCTACAACGGGCCCAAACGGAGGTGCGCATCGCTGAGGAAGAGGCCAAGAAATTTGAAACCCTCTCCCGGAGTTTAAATGAGCAGGTTCTCTACAAGCTATTTCTGGATCGGTGGAATGGGCAAACCAGTGTTGTGCCCAGCTTCCCCGGCGGTGGTTCTGTGCCTGTGATCGTGGATGCCCAGCCCTAGGTTCCAGGGGCTGGGCCCGGCAATGCACCTATAACACCGGTAGCCGCAGCAGCTGTGCCATGACTTCCTCTCCTGCAGCCATGGTGGTGGTGGAAGCATCCACTTCCAGTAACAGGTCAGTCCCTTGGAGGGAGGCCAGACGGGCTGAGCTTTGCGAACCAGAGACATGGGCTAGAGGACTCCCCTGAGCATCCAGCACCAAACGAGCACGCACCAGCTCCGGCCGACCTGGGCGACGATGGAGTGGTGTGGCCAGGCGAACCCGTAGGCGGGGCCATGGCTCTGGTGTGGCGCCTTCTAGGGCCTCCAAAGCAGGCCAGACCAATTGCAAGAACGTGACCGCAGCGGAGACCGGGTTACCGGGAAGGCCAAAGAAACGGGCGACCCCCATGGTGCCTGTTGCAAAAGGACGACCTGGTTTTAGAAACAACCGCCAAAAGTGCAGGGTACCTAGCCGTTCCAGAAGGGGACGCACATGGTCTGCATCGCCAACGGAAACTCCCCCTGTACTGATTAGCACATGGCTCTGGCTGGCCAACCTCAGCAAGGCTTTCTCCAGCCGCTGGGGGTTGTCATCCACCCATTCATGGGCCACCACCTTCAGCCCCAACTGCTCCAGCAGGAGCAGGAGCAGTGGCCCATTGCTGTCATAAATAGCTCCATGGGGAAGGGGATCACCGGCTGGTCGCAGCTCTGATCCCGTAATTAACACAGCCACCTGTGGACGGGCATAAACCTGGGCCGTGCAGAGGCCACAGGCCAATGCCCTGGCCACATCAATGCTCCTAAGCCGCTGACCCACACTCCCCAACAGTTCTCCCGCTGCGGCTTCCTCCTGGGGAGAGCGAATCCACTGGCCATGGCCCACGGGGCCCTCCACAGAGATTGCAGCACCAGAGACATGGTGCTCCACTTGCTGGACCATTTCCTGGGGTACCACCGCATCAGCTCCATCTGGCACCACCGCCCCCGTGAAGATGCGAACCGCCTGGCCTGGTGCCAAGGGGGGTCCATCATGGGGAGCCCCTGCAGCGGAACAACCCACCACCACCAGTGGGCGACCCGCCAGGCAATCCACAGCTCTTAATGCATAACCATCCATGCTGGAGGACAGAAAACCAGGCACCGCCTGGGGTGCCTTGAGTGGCTCCGCTAGAACCCGCCCCCGAGCCTGCTGCAATGCACAAACCTCACGGCCCGCCAACGGGCTGATGGTTGCCAACAGCTGGGCCCGGGCTTGTTCCAGGGTGTAGCCATGGACCACCTGTTTTTCCCCATCACCACCACCATTGGTCATCAGTGCAGGCCACCATCTACTTGGAGCACCTGGCCGGTGATGTAAGCAGCAGCAGGATCAGTGGCGAGAAACCGTACAGCACCAGCCACATGCTCAGGTTGCCCCCAGCACCCCATGGGAATCATCTTCAGAAGAGCCTCCTTGTCCAGGTCCTTGGTCATGTCTGTGGCAATAAATCCAGGGGCAACAGCATTGACCGTGATGCCGCGACTGGCCAATTCTTTGGCACTGCTGCGGGTGAGACCAATGACACCAGCTTTGGCGGCGGCATAGTTGGCCTGTCCTGCATTACCCATCAAACCCACGATGGAGGTGATGTTCACAATGCGCCCTCCTTTTTGCCTCACCATGGGCCTGGTCACTGCACGGGTGCAATAAAAAACGCCAGATAGGTTCAGATCAATCACTGCCTGCCAATCTGGTGTTTTCATTCGCATCAACAGGCCATCACGGGTAATACCGGCATTGTTGACCAGCACATCCAGACGACCACTGCGCTCCAAGGCCCCATTGACCAAGGCCATGGCCTCTGCCTCCTGGCTCACATCCCCCTGGAGTGAATAGGCACGTCCGCCCCTATGCTCAATGGCAGCCACCACGGCTGCGGCTGCCTCAGCAGAGCGGGCATAGTTGACCACCACTTCCGCCCCAGCCGCCGCCAGCTCTAGGGCAATGGCCCGGCCGATGCCACGGCTGGATCCGGTCACCAAAGCTGTGCAATCCCTAAGTGGCTGACTATTGGTCATGGGGCCTGGATGGGGGGAGAGGTGGAAGACTTCATGGTAAGGGAGGCTTTTCTCACCAGGGCTGGGCCTTTCCCCAGGGGAGACTGGCAAACACATGGCAAAGTGGCCCCATGGACATCCTTGTGGCTGGTGGTGGGCTCTGCGGCACCATGGCAGCTTTGGCCCTTCGTCAGCATCAGGTCAACGTCACCCTGCTGAGGGGATCAGCTCTCCCCCACCCCATGGCCTCCGCCACCCATTTGAGCTATGGGGGCATTCCCTGGTGGCTGGGGGTAGGAGATGGTGGGGTTCACCTGGCCGGTCAAGGGCTGGCCCGCTGGCAGCAGCTGCAGGAGCGCCACGGGGATGTGGGTTTGCGACCGGCCAAGCTGCTACTTCACTGGTCCCCATCGGATGACCAGGCTGCTGTCCATGGTGCCGAGGCAGCCCTTATGGCACTTCTCCCTCAGGGGATCACTCCCCAGCCCTGGGGCAAGAGGGACCTCCAGGCCATGGGATTGACCTGTGCCGGAGCCATACAGCTTCCCTATGGACGCATTGATAGCCAACGCTACCGCCCTGCCATGGCCCAGGTCTTGCAGGGGCAGGGGGTGAGGTGCTCACCCCTGGGGGTGATCCAAGTATTGGTAGACCATGGGCGGTGCACAGGGGTGAGTTTGAGTGACGGAACCACTCTCAGGTGTGACGGGCTGGTGGTGGCCACTGGTGCTGCCATGGCCAGCCTGCTTCCTTGGCAGGCGGCATCCCAATGGTTTCCCTACAGCCATGCCAGCGTGCTACCGCTAACTCAGCCTCACCCCTACCCCCATATGATCCTCATGCCCCTGGTGAGTGCCCGGGAACGTCTGGAGCACCATGGGCAGGCAGAGGTGGTTGTAGATCCCGGCCTGGCCCCATGGGCTGGCGGGGTCATGTTTGGCCAAACCACCAGTCTTCAACACCAGAGCAGGCCCCATGGCGCCCCTGGAGCACCTTGGCTAGAGCCTGGGCAGGGGAAGCTGGCAGAGGCTTACCTCCACCGGGCCTTGGCTGAGTTTTGCCCCAGGCTGGCTGTGGTTGCCCAGGCCCAGCAGGCCATTGCCCACCATTGCCCTGTCAGCTACAGCCCTGATGGTCGTCCCTGGGTTGGACCATGTCCGGGGTTGGAGGGTGTTTGGTTGTTCGGGGGTTTTCGAGGGGCTTTTGCCTTAGCACCTGTCTTGGCACCTGTGCTGGCCCAGGCCATTACCCACAACAGCAAACCTGCCCCAGCCCTGGGGGTGGACCCAGGCCGCATGGTGGACCCAGGCCAGATGGGGATGGCACCTTCTTTAGGAGTTGACTCTTTAGGAGTTGACTAAGGACTCCCTACTAATTCCCTACTACTGCATTAGGGCGGTGGGCTGACGGTATGGTGCCCTGGTCTTGTACCCCGTGGATGCGAAATAGATCAGCCAGGACAGCCCGCTGCCGTGGTCGCTCCACAATGCAGTCCACAAAACCGTGCTCCTGCAAGTATTCCGCCGTCTGAAAATCAGCTGGCAGCTTTTCTCGAAGGGTCTGTTCAATCACCCGCCGACCTGCAAAGCCAATCATGGCCTTGGGCTCAGCCAGGTTTAAGTCCCCCAGCATGGCAAAACTGGCCGTGACACCACCGGTGGTGGGATCTGTCAGCAGGGGAATGTAAAGGAGCTCAGCCTGGCGATGGCGGTGTAATGCTCCTGCCACCTTGGCCATCTGCATGAGACTGAATAGACCTTCCTGCATTCGCGCACCACCGGAGGCGCAAACAATCACAATGGGATAGCGGCGTTGGGTGGCCATTTCCACCAGGCGGGTGAGCTTTTCTCCCACCACGGAGCCCATGCTTCCCCCCATGAAGCGGAAGTCCATCACCCCCAAAGCCATGGGCATGGCATGGAGAGTGGCCAAACCAGTCACCACCCCATCCTTCAGGGCAGTTGCCTTCTGGTAGTCACGGAGACGATCCGTGTAGGCCTTGCGGTCCCGGAAATCCAGAGGATCGGTGGGGCACAGGTGTTCGTCCAGGGGCTGGAAGCTACCTTCATCCACCAGCAGGCGAATCCGCTCCCTGCTATCAATGCGGAAGTGATGACCGCATTTTAGGCAGACACTGGCGTTGGCCAGCAGGTCCTTGGTGTAGCTCACCTCGTTGCAGTTGGTGCACTTTTTCCAAAGGCCATCACTGCCGCTATCATCGGGCAGATTGCGTGTGGCAGGGGCTTCCCGTTTGCGGCTGGCGAACCAATCAAGAAGGGACACGCTGGGCTGGGCTGGAAGCAAGTTTCATTCAAGCTTCTTCAGCCACCAAGTGTGAGGCTTCCGGTGTCCAACCAGGGCAAAAGAATGGCAAGAAGTTGCTTGCGCAAGGGCATAGGGGTTAGCCATGTGAGACCACCGGCAGTGGCCAGAAAGGGCCCAAAAGGAAAGGGTTGCCTAGGTTTAAGTCGTCCACTGAGCCGTCCCGCCAGGCCAAATAATCCACCGCTGAGCACCGCCAAAGCTGTTGTGAGCAGCAGACCCAGACCTCCCAACCAGGCCCCCAGCAAAGCCGCCAGCTTCCCATCCC
>RKSC01000161.1 GCA_007571085.1 Synechococcus sp. PNGco_S_binSS4 | reverse complement strand
TTATACCTGCCACTTATCCCATGGCCTGCAGGCGGGCAATGCGCTTTTCTAGGGAGGGATGAGTGCTAAAGAAGCGGTCAACCCACCTGCCCCTCAGGGGATTGACAATGAAGAAATGGGCCGTCTGGCGCGACGCACCCATGGGACTGCGTTCTGAGGCTAGTCCAAGCTTTGAGAGGGCTAAAGCCAGCCCCAGGGGGTCACCGCTTATGGCTGCACCGGTCCTGTCGGCGGCAAATTCCCGGGTGCGGGAGATGGCCATCTGAATGATTAGGGATGCGAGGGGAGCCACAACGGCAACCACCATCATGGCTAGATTAGACTGCCTGCGGCCTTGACTGTCCGTTGACCAGCTGAGCCACTGGGCCATGGCGGCAAATATCATAATGACTCCGGCCATGGTGGCGGCCACCGAGCTAATTAGGGTATCACGGTTCTTGATATGGGCCAGCTCGTGGGCCAAGACTCCGGTCATTTCCCGCTCGTCTAGCAGCTGCAAAATTCCTTCGGTCACAGCGATTGCGGCGTGGCGGGGATTGCGCCCAGTTGCAAAGGCATTTGCTCCTTGGTGGGGAATGATGTATAGCTTAGGCATGGGCATACCGGCTCCCACAGTTAGATTATTCACCATCCGGTACAATTGTGGTGCCTGGGCTTGGCTCACCTGCTGTGCCCCGTACATACCCAGCACTATCTTGTCTGAGAACCAATAACTTACAAAGTTCATGGTGGTGGCAATGGCAAAGGCCACCAGCAGTCCGGACTGGCCACCCATGTATAGGCCGAGGAGCAGGACCAGCCCGGTCATGACCCCAAGCAAAAGCGTCGTGCGCACCATCAATCAGTAATTCCCTGGCAAAAAGATCTTACACTATGGTTAAGACCTAACTAGGAGGATATTTCATAGGGAAATCGGTGTATTGTCTCCCCGTAAGACACAGTGGGGTATGGACCAATCATATTGACTCCAGACTTGCGAGGCCAGCTTGTAGTCGGCTCCAGGGAAGTCTCCCAGCAATTGACCCGTGGGCATGGCGGAACAATAGGGTCGGCTGCCGGGTTTAGCCAGATATTGCTGATGATAGGCTTCTGCCGGAAAAAACTGTTGCCCAGACTTAATCTCCGTGGTAATCATTCCATGGCCTGAGGCGGTGAGCAGCTGCTGATAGGCCTGGCAACTGGCCTCCGCTAGAGGAATTTGATGGTCAGAGGTGGTGTAGATCCCGGAGCGGTACTGGGTGCCCCGATCATTTCCCTGGCCCATGCCCTGGGTGGGGTCATGGCATTCCCAAAACAGCTTCAGCACATCGGCAAACCCAACCACAGCAGGGTCCCAAACCACCCGCACCACTTCTGTGTGGCCAGTGGCACCACTGCACACCTCCCCATAGGTTGGATTGGCAGTGTATCCCCCCTGATAACCCGTGCTGGTTAGATAGACCCCAGGCAGCCGCCAAAATGCTTTTTCACTGCCCCAGAAACAACCACAACCAAAACTGCACTCTCCAAAACCTGGGGGAATGGGCTCCAGAAGGGATGTGCCCAAAACGTAGTGGCGCTCAGCTGTGGGGATCGGTTGACTGCGGCCAGGAAGGGCTGCCCCAGCTGAGACCAGGGCTGTCTTTTTGCCGCCAAGGCGCCCAAACATCATTAACTGCAAAGGGAGAGGGGAGCTCACTGGCTTCCCTTCCACTTCAGTCTAGGGATTCTTTTGCCCTGGCGATGGCCCCATGGTGCTTCTGCCATGGGGAATATCCCCACAGCTGAGCTGGCTCAGATATGGACCACCATGGAGTTAGCAGATTTGCTCACCATGGCTCGTCTCCAGAATCGTCGTGCTGAGAATGTGAGGGGGCCCTTTTATGTGGACAGCAGCTGTATTGATTGCGGCACATGCTGGCAGTGGGATCCCCAGCATTTTGAGGACCATGGCCACCAAGCCCGGGTCTGGGCTCAACCCCAGCCTGGTGCGGAGACGGAGCGGGCCCTTCTGGCTGCCCAGGCCTGTCCGGTGGCGGCCATTGGGGCCACCCCAGCCTTGATGGGCCAGACCCCCACCCAGGGTTTTCCAGCTCTCATCACCCCCCATCCCGCTGGAGATGTGTACTACTGCGGCTGGGCTTCACGGAAAAGTTATGGGGCCAGCAGTTATCTGGTGGTGCGACCCCAGGGGAATGTGCTCATTGACTCCCCTCGCTACAACTCACCCCTAAAACAGGCCATAGCAGCCAAGGGTGGCTTGGCTGCTATGGTGCTGAGTCACCGGGATGATGTGGCAGATCACAGGTCCTGGGCCCATACCTTTGGCTGCCCCCGCTGGATTCACCACGGTGATCGGGATGCTGTGCCGGATGCTGAGCATTGCCCCACTGGGGAGGATGCCCTGTGGCTCCAGGAAGGCTTGCAGCTGATTCCCACCCCTGGCCACACGGCGGGCTCCATGGTGGCTGTGCTGGGTGCAGCCAATGGAGATGCCCTACAGGTGTTGTTCAGTGGGGACCACCTCTGGTGGAGTGCCAGTCGCCAGAGTTTATGGGCTTCTCAGGAGTACTGCTGGGGGGACTGGCATGGGCAGGTGCGCTCCCTTAGGAAGCTACAGCACCTGAATGTGGGCTGGCTACTTCCCGGTCACGGGAGCAGCCATTGCTTCCAACCAGGGGAATGGCAAAAACACCTCAAGGCACTTCTGGCCTCCATGGCCTAGCTCCCATGGGCTGATGATGGTTTTATGGGGGAGCTAATCATCTCCAGGGCTGGAACCACCAGAGCTGCTGGAGAGACCCAGCACTTTTAAGAGGCTCAGCTCAGTGCGATAGAGCATGTCTTGGCAGCTGGGCTGACCATTGGGACCAATGGGTTTGACCAGAAGTGTCATCATGCCCATGCGGTTGCCCACCAACACATCCGTAAGCAGTCGGTCCCCTACCATGGCCACCTGGGTGGGGGGCAGGTTGATGGTTTTGAGCACCTGGCGGAGGGTGCGGCGGCTGGGTTTTGCAGCAGCCAGGCAATAGGGAAGGTTCAGCTCTTTGGCCACCCAGGCAACGCGATGGCTGGGGTTATTGCTGAGTAGATGAATCTTGAAGTGGGCTCGCACCTGCTCAACCCAGCAGCGCACATTCTCCGGCACCGTGAGCTGGTGGCTTGGTGCCAAGGTTTGATCCACATCCAGCACCAGGCCGCGAATGCCACGGGACCACAGCACCTGGAGATCAATGGCAGTGATGGTGCCGGCAACGATGACGCTGGGCTGTAGCCATGGGGCAAGGCTAAGCCGGCTCATGGGTGATAACCCTCCTCATCACAGGCCAGGGCATGCTCCACCAAGGGTTGGAGCTGGTTCAGCTGGTCTCCCGCCAGTAGTTCAGCGGTGCCCTGCTGGAGACGGGCCAGGAGAAAGCAGGGATCTAAGCTGCCGTAAAGGCTAAACTCTTCCCCCCCACAGTCCACACTGGCTAAGAGCAGGTAGGTGTCTAAACCGTCTTCCTCATTGGCTGGTTCCATATCCTCCAGCTCACCGGATACGCTGAGCACAGCGGCGGAGTGCACCAGGCAAAGCCCCTGCTCTTGTAATTCCCTATCCATGGCCTCCAGCACATGGGGAAACTGGTGTGGATCAGCAAGCCATTGGGGCTCTGCATCAGTATCTCCAGGCCAGCGACATAGATAGACCGGTGTATCCACTGGGCTGAGTAGTCCATAATCTTGGCCATGGAGGTGCATGGAGTGCTCCACAAAGCAGTGGAGCATGCGGCCATGGGCATCTGTGGCCATCACGGTGGCTACAGATGCACCATCCTCCTGCTGGGGACCAGCCATGGACACGTGACCATCATCTTGGCGCTGCTCAGGTTAAGGGGCCAGGGGGTATGGGTTCGGGTCCTTCCGCCAACCATTGGCTCAAAATCAACACTGCCGCAGCACTGTCCAGCTGGCCACTGCCATCTGCCCATAGACCGGTCATTTCTCCAGCGGCCCAGCTGGTATAGCGCTCATCCACCCAGGCCAGGGGAAGACCCAAGCTATGGGCCATGGCCTGGCCATAGCGGCGGCATTGGCGGCATTGGTTTCCCTCTTGACCATTGGGTAATAGGGGAAGGCCCACCACCAATGCCACCACACCCCGGGACTTACAGAGTGTGCGCAGCTGTTCCATATCCGTGGCAAAGCGCTGGCGCCGTAGGGGCTTTAGGGGTCGCACGCTGATGCCTAGGGAATCACAACCCGCCAGACCAACGCGCCGACGTCCCACATCCACAGCCAGCACCGAACGGGGACGTGGGGGACATGGTGGGGGGCACATCAGATTTGAGTGGAGGGGGACATGGGTGTTTGAGAGCCCCGCCCCTGTCAGCTGCTGGGCAGCACAGAGAGCCAATGGGCACGTTGGGGGTGAAAGAGGGGCATCACCTGCTGGTGCATGGTGGCAGGGGTCCAGGCTTGCAGACCCAGCAATTGGCCAGCCAAGGGGGCCGGGCGGCCATGGAGTAGGGAAGGACCCACCTGGGCAGCAATACCCCCAGGGCTTTCCAGGCTGAAGAAAATCCTATTGACCATTTGGTGACGGGCCCGCTCTAGGGCCTCAGGTTGGGGTGGTTTACTTAGCCAGTCTGTAAGGCACTGGGGCAGGAGCTGCTCCAGCTTGCCCAGCTGGTGGGCAGCACAGCTGGCCTCCAATACCAGCAAGCTACCTGCTTCCAAGGGAATCAGCTCCATGTCCAGCTCATCCATCACGGCCAGGTGCTCACGGAGGCTGGCAATGAGCCAACTGCACCGGCCTTCAGCTAGGAGGAAGGTGGCCAGATCCACACCAGCCACCATGGTGCGCTCCCCAGCCGGGGGCATGGCCCAGCCGGCCATCAAACGGGCGCATTGTAGCCGTTTGACTTTGAGGTGGCTCTCACCTGGTTGGATGTGCAGCTGGGGCCCAACCCCTTTGACGGGTGGCACAGGGGGCAATTGGTTTAACGGGCTGCACCTGAGGTGGTCATGGAATACCTGGGGCACCACCGCACCACTAACCACAACCGCCAAGGCCCCTGCCCCATAATGGCGCCCATGGAAGGCCCCCATGGCATCCACGGTCAATGCGGCCAAACTGGCGGCTGTGCCCAGGATGGGACGGCCATAGTGGTGGGAACCACAGGCCCGTTTTAGGAGCACCTGGTAGGCCACCTCATCGGGTTGATCCAGTGATTGATTCAGCTCCTCCTGCACCACCAGCCGCTCCAGGGCAAAGGCCTGGTGCTGGAAGCTGGGAAACAAGACCAGTTCTGTTAACAATTCCAACGCTTCCCTAACCCCAGGGGCAGGGCAAGACACCTGGAAGTGCACATGGTCTAACCCTGTTGCCGCATTGCTTGTTCCTCCAAGGGTTTCAATGCGCCAGTCAAACTCCCCTTCCGCCAGGTGGCGGCTCCCCTTGAACACCATGTGCTCAAGAAAATGGGCCAGCCCCATCTCTGCCGGTGCTTCGTGGCGGCTACCGGCACCTATGCAAATATCCAGGCAGGTTAACCCAACCTCCGGCAGGGGAACATAGCCAGCGGGAATACCGTTGGCCAGGGGTTCATGGTGAAATGCTGGCGTCGTTAAGCCGTTGAGATAGGGAAGATTCAGCCTGGCCATGGCTTGACCATAGGGGGAAGACCCATAAAACAGGGTTCATGGGGGCAGGGGAGCATATGGGACAAGACCCTTGTAGCGGGTACCAGTGCAGTAATAGTTCCCTCTGCCATGGCTGGTTTGGGTAATTGCCTAATTTGAGGCAGTGTTTCCCACTGGCCAGCGGATCAACACCATGGTTTTGGATGCCTCTACCATTTGCACTCATCCCCTGGTGCTCAGCCTAGGGCAGGCCATTCAGACCCACTGGCAGCAGGTGGAGCAGTGCCAGCTCTTGCCCTTGCCCTACGGCATGGAGAAGGTGAAAGGGGTGATGGATGATGGGGCCGTGCAGATTCGCAATTGCTGCTTCTCAGCCCGGGGTTTTCGCAAGATGCACTTGGAGCTGGCCAGCATTGGTCCGAGGCTCAACATCCTCCATGCCGTCATGTTTCCAGACCCTTGCTGGAACCTTCCCCTATTTGGCTGTGACCTGGTAACCGCACGGCACCAGGTGACAGCTGCTGTTGTGGATCTTTCCCCCACAGGGGCGCAGCTGCCCCCTTCCCTCAATGAGCAGTTGCACGCCCTACCACAGCCAGCATTTGCCCAACCGCGCCAGCTTCCACCTTGGGGAGACATTTTTTCCCCCATGGTTTGCTTCATCCAGCCCCGGGGCATTGAGGAAGAGCAGGCATTCCAAAAGTTGGCAGTCAGCTACTTGGGCCTCTTGCTGGCTGAGGCTGCTGGCACCAATCCCGATCCAGTGGATCACCCCGCTACCCTGAAGCGCAAAGCAGCACAACTCCACTATTGCCGTCAGCAGCAATGCAACGACAAAACCCGTCGTGTTCTGGCTAAGGCCTTTGATGATGCCTGGGCTGATCACTACATTCGCCATGTTCTCTTTGACGAACCCAGCCCTTGAACGCCCAGGCCCTGGTCCCGGGTTAGCCAGCCTCCCCCATTGTCAATTTTGACCATGGAGATCCGGCGGCCTCTAACTGCCATGGGCCTTGGCTTGCTCTTGCTGGCAGGTGGCCTATTGGCTTTCCGCTTGTTGCAACGGCAGGGTGAAGGGCCGTCTCCAGGGACCAAATCTGCAGGGGAGGTGACCCCAGACCAGGGGGTGGAGGCTCTCCCCGTTGCCCGTTATGTGTCTGCCCTGGGGTACATCCAGCCCCGGGGCCAGGTGCGGCGCCTGGCGGGCATCAACAGTGGTGCTGGAGCGGCCCGGGTCAATCAGCTGCTGGTCAAAGAAGGGGACACCGTTGTACGTGGTCAACAATTGGCCGTATTTGACACCGTTGCCAGGCTCCAGGCGGAGCGCCAATTGCTCCAGGTGCAGATGGACTCCTTGGCTACACAGCTGGAGCTGAGTCGCATGGAGGAAAAACGCTATGGAGACCTGGTGAAGATCGGTGCCGTTAGCCATGACAGCCTGGATCAGCGTCGCCTGGCTACGGAGGTGCTGGCGGGGAGTTATGGGCAGGTGAAGGCTCGGCTCCAGGTGATTGATGTTGATTTAGGGAATGGGATCTTGCGGGCCCCCATGGACGGCACTGTCCTGCAGATCCATGCCCATGAGGGGGAGCGCCCCAGTGATTCTGTCATCCTGGAGCTGGGGCAGACGGAGTTCATGGAGGTGGTAGCAGAGGTCTATGAAACAGACATCAGCCAGGTTCAGCTTGGCCAACAGGTCATCATCACCTCAGAGCATGGAGGTTTTAGGGGCCAGTTGGCTGGCCAAGTGCAGCGCATTGGTCGCAAGGTGAATCGCCGCAATGTATTCAGCTCTGATCCCCAAGATGCTGTGGATGCACGGGTTGTGGAAGTGGGCATCGCCCTAGATCCATTGGCCTCTCAACAGGTGAAGAACTTGACACGAATGCAGGTGCTGGTGCGGATTGATACAGGATCTAGCCCGGGGTAACAAGACATGGTATTTGCTTGGCGAAGGCGTATTCCCCTGGCCTGGTGCCTCCTGACGCGACAGCCAGGCCGCCTGCTGGTGGCCCTAGCAGGCATCTGCTTTGCAGGAATGCTCATGTTTCTGCAATTGGGTTTCCGGGATGCACTGTTTGATGCCAGCATCGCCGTCCACCGCCTTTTTCAAGCGGATGTGGTGCTGATTAGCTCCACCAGCTCCAGCTCGGTTTCCATGGGGCAGTTCCCCCGGCGGCGTTTGTTTAAGGCAGCTGCCTTCCCAGAGGTGGAGAGCATTGCGCCAGTGCGCTGGGGCCTTCTTGTCTGGAAAAACCCAGAAACCGGTTCACCTCGTGCCATCTTGACCATCGGTTTTGACCCTGACGACCATATCCTCGACTTGGAAGGTTTCTCAGAGCAAAAGCGCAACCTTCAATTGGACCAGCGGGTTCTTTTTGACCGTCTCAGCCGTGAGGAGTTTGGTCCTGTGGAGGCTTGGTTCAATGGGGGGCGCACCGTGACCGCTGAGGTGGTCAATACCCGGGTGCAGGTGGCAGGTCTGGTGGAGTTGGGCATCTCCTTTGGTGCTGATGGAACCCTGCTCACCAGTGATCGCACCTTTGATCTGCTGTTGGAATCTGCTGAGCCCAGCACCGCCATTGAGCTGGGATTGATTCGCCTGGTACCCGGTACGGATCCAGACGCCATGGCAGCGGCCTTGAGCAAGGCCCTCCCCCCTGATGTGCAGGTGCTCACTAAGCAGGAATTCTTGGACTTTGAGCAGGATTACTGGCGCTCCAGCACCGCCATTGGCTTCATCTTCAACCTGGGTGCGGCCATGGGGCTGGTGGTGGGCTCTGTGATCGTCTACCAGATTCTCTTCAGTGACGTGGTAGACCACTTGCCGGAGTATGCCACCCTCAAGGCCATGGGCTACAGCACCATGGACCTGGTGATGGTGATCCTTCAGGAATCCTTCCTGCTGGCTGGGTTGGGCTACCTTCCTGCTTTTCTGGCGGGGCAGGGTCTTTATGGTTTGACCCGCTCCGCCACCAACCTTCCAATTGGCATGAGCACCCAAATGGCAACCCTGGTGCTGGTCATGGTTTTTACCATGTGTGTGGTCTCAGGACTATTGGCCCTGGGCAAGCTCAGGGATGCTGATCCGGCCGAGATTTTCTGAGTGACCACTCTCCAACCCGTTCCCAAGGAGCCCCTGGTCAACATTTTTGGCCTGAACCATTGGTTTGGCCGGGGTGATCAACGGCGCCAGGTGCTCCATAACCTTCACCTCACCCTCAGTCCAGGGGAGATGGTGCTGCTGAGCGGTCCATCCGGCTGTGGGAAGACCACCCTGCTAACACTTATTGGTGCCCTACGCACTGTTCAGGATGGTTCCGTAGAAGTCTTGGGGGAACAATTGCGCCGGGCCCGGAAATCTGCCCAGCGGCGGGTGCGGCGCCAGGTGGGTGTCATCTTCCAAAGCCACAATCTGCTGCGCTGCCTCACAGCAGCCCAGAACGTGCAAATGGGAGCAGATCTATTACCCCGACTGACCTTTGCCCAGCGGCGCCAACACTCCATTGATTTACTCATGGAGATGGGCTTGGAGGATCACTGCCATAAGCTGCCCTCCGCCTTATCAGGGGGGCAGTGCCAGCGGGTAGCCATTGCCCGGGCCTTGGCAGGGAATCCCAAGCTGTTGCTAGCGGATGAACCCACCGCTGCCCTGGATCGTCGCACTGGCCGGGAGGTGGTGGAGCTTTTAAAACGAATGGTGACTCAACATCACTGCGCCGTGCTGATGGTGACCCATGACCCACGGATTCTGGATGTGGCGGATCGGTTAATCACCATGGAGGATGGCCAGCTCACTGTTGCTTGATTGCTCCAGCAGGCACCTGGAACCTTCTAAATCTGTAAATCAGCCACTGGCTGCCATGACCTATAGGCGATCCAGCCGCACCAACTCGGCAAAGCTGCCGGAGGCCTTGCGCAGCTCCTCAAAGGGGCCGGAGGCCTTGATGGAGCCATTAGAGAATTCATGGATTTGGTGGCAGCGGGCCACTGTGGCCAGACGATGGGCAATGATCACAGTGGTGCATTGGCCACCTAAACCATCCAGGGCCTGAATCACATCACTCTCAGTGCGGTTATCCAGGGCGCTTGTGGCTTCATCCAACAGGAGGAATCGGGCCCGACGATAAAAAGCCCGGGCCAGAGCCACCCGTTGCCGCTGACCACCGGAGAGTTGGATGCCGTTTTGACCGATGGGGGTCTTGAGACCATAGGGGAGGCTGGCCACCAGCTCCATCAGCTGGGCAACGGCAATGGCCTCCTGCAGCCGGTCCTGGTCAATGGCCTCCTCCGCCACACCAAAGGCCACGTTCTGCTCCACCGTTCCATCCAACAGCTGGATCAGCTGGGGTACATGGGCGCAGCTCACCTGCCAGGCAGGCCGCCTCTGCTCATTCAAGGGCTGGCCATCCAGCTCTAGGCTGCCCCGCTGGGGTTGCAATAGGGCTAACAGCACATGACCTGTGGTGGTTTTGCCACTTCCCGTGGCGCCCACCAGTGCCACCCGGGAACCCACAGGAATGGTGAGATCCAGATGGCGCAGCACCCACTCTTGCTCCCTTGCTGGAGTGTCCTTCTGCTGGTGTCCATAGCCATACCACACATCACGGAGCCTGATGGTGTGCCGGGGAAACACCGCCTCGGCAGCTGGCACCATGGGGGAGGATAAGGTGAGGCGCCTGCAGGGAAGCTGGAGTAACTCCACCACCTTGCTCACCATGGGCAAGCCACCTCGCAACTGGATTAAGGCAGAGAACACATCCTGAAGGGGGGGCATCAGCCGCAGACCCGCCAGACCCAGGGTGGCCAGGAAGGGAATCACCTGCTGCACCTGCTCCAAATTCCCCTGCAGCAACTGGGGCAGGGCCCCCACCCCAAAAATGAGGGTGATGCCCAGGGGCTCCACCAGGAGGCGAGGGAGCTGGGGAAGGGCTTGCAACTGCCAGGCATAGGCTCGGGCCTCATCCACAGACCGCACAAACTGTTGTTGGAAATAGGGCTCCGTGTGGGCCAGCTGAATATCCCGCACGGAGCTGAGGGATTCCATCAGCAGACGGGTAGAGCGTTGGGAGAGCTGAAGCGTCCTCTGGTTGGCACGGCGCAGGTGGGGGGTAGAAATTAGGGAAATGACCAAATAGGCAGCCACCAGAAAGACCACCAGAGCCACGGCCAAGCCCCGCCCCACCAGCAAAACACCGATGGCAATGCACACCAATGTGAGGGAAGCCCCCACCAAGCGCAGCAGGGGGTAAATCACCTGGTCAGCCACTGCTTTCACGGTCTCCATCACCAATGTGGTGAGATCACCTGTTCTGGTTTTCAGGTGGTAGGTCAGCTCTTGACCCATCACATTCCCATGGATCTGTGCAGACAGGTCACGCCAGATGTGGGCTGAGAGCCTCTGGTGCTGCACCTGGAGACCAAGCTTGCTCAGGGAGCCCACCCAGATAAGCAGGATGAACAGACCAACCAGCCAAAGGGTCTGGTTGTGGAGTGACCCGCCAAAGACCGTGATACCAGGTAGGTGATTGGGAAGGGGAACATCCACCAAAGCGGCCGTCAGCCGGGCCAGGAGCACCACGGTCATCAGATCAAGGATGCCTGTCACCCCAGAGACCATGAGCAGCACCAGGAGGGCGCGGCGCCGGCCACGGGGTAGGGCTGCCAACAGGCGCAGCAACTGGTCAACCGTGGTGCTCCTAGGCCTCAACAACATCTGCTGCAGGCTCAGAAGCGGGGAATTAGGGGGCAAGGATTCTGGGGAAGAGTGCCTAGGGGCCGGCTTTAGTCAACAACAGCAATTGCATCCACTTCCACGTGAGCCCCTTTGGGAAGAGCAGCCACCTGGATACAGGCCCGGGCTGGTAGGACACCGTCTCCAAAGGTCTGCCCGTATAGTTCATTCACCAAAGCAAAGTGGCCCAGATCGGTGAGGTAGATGGTGGTGCGCACCACATGGGCAGGGGTGGCCCCTGCTGCCTGGAGCACCGCTTCCAGGTTATGGAGCACCTGGCGAGTCTCAGCCACCAGATCATCGGGAAGGCCCACCATGGCCCCGGTTTGAGGATTCAGGCCAATCTGACCTGAGCAGTAGATGGTGTGCCCCGTCCGCACGGCTTGGCTATAGGGACCAACCGGTGCCGGTGCAGCGGGGGTGTAAATGGCCTCTGCCATGGGGGATCATCAGGGGAAGTCCAGACTCCCAGATTAGGCATGGATTCTGCCAGGAGGCCATCCCGTTCCTACAGGGGTATGGGCTCCATGCCGCTCACCACAGGGGCCACAGCAGCCAGCTCCAGGTCCGGGTAGTCCTCCTGCAGTTGCTGGAGATTCCAGCTGTTCTTGAAGAGCAACACGGGACGATTCCAAGAATCCCGCACAGTTTTGCAGTTAAATAGCCGCCCCATGGCCTCCAGGGCACTCCAACCCCCGCTCACCCAACGGGCAGCGGTGAATCCCAAGGGCTCCAGGCGTGTTATTACCCCATAGTCATGTTCTAGGCGGTGCTGCACCACATCCAGCTGCAGTTGTCCCACAGCGGCCAAGATGGGGTTCCGCTTGCTGGGGTCCGTGTCATAGAGAATCTGCACAGCCCCTTCTTCCCGCAACGCATTGACCCCCTTACGAAAACCTTTGAAGGCGGAGGGATTGGGGTTATGGAGACAGCTGAAGATCTCTGGACTGAAGCAGGGGATGCCCTCATATTCCACCTTCTGACCTTGGTAGAGGGTGTCGCCAATGGCAAACACACCGGGATTGTTCAAACCAATCACATCACCGGGATAGGCCCGATCCACAACGGAGCGATCTTGGCCAAAAAGCTTCTGGGGTCGGGAGAGGCGAATGGCCTTACCGCTACGGGCATGGTGAGCCACCATGTCCCGCTCAAAGGTGCCAGAGCAGACCCTCAAAAAGGCCACCCGGTCCCGGTGCCGTGGATCCATGTTGGCCTGCAACTTAAAGACAAAACCACTGAATTGGCAGCTGAGCGGGTCAATCATTCCCCCACTGCTGGTGCGGGCCACGGGTGGAAGGGCCAGAGTTAAGAAGGCATCCAAAAAGGGGCGCACCCCAAAGCTGGTCATGGCTGAACCAAAAAACATGGGTGTGAGTTCTCCCCTGTGAATGGTGTCCATGGCCAGGTCTGCCCCAGCCCCATCCAGCAGCTCCAGCTCCTCCAGAGCCTTCTGAAGCAGGTCTTCCTCCACCAGCTGACTGAGGCGGGGGTCCTCAAGGCCCATTTCCAGTTCCAGGGCTTGCCGGCCCCGCCCACCCCGTTGGAAGAGGATTGCCCGGCGCCGGCGCCGATCAATAACCCCACGGAACTGATCCCCATTGCCAATGGGCCAGTTCACTGGCCAGCAGAGCAGGCCCAGCTCCTGCTCAATTTCATCCAGCAGCTCCAGGGAGTCTCGCCCTGGCCGATCCATCTTATTGACGAAGGTGAACAGGGGAATCTTCCGCAGGCGACACACCTCAAACAACTTGCGGGTTTGTGGCTCCAGACCTTTGGCGGCATCCTCCAGCATGACGGCGTTATCCGCTGCTGCCAAGGTGCGGTAGGTGTCTTCGGAAAAGTCTTGGTGGCCGGGAGTGTCCAGCAGATTGATGGTGTGGATACCATAGTCAAACTGCAGCACGGTGGAGGTAATAGAAATGCCACGCTGCTTCTCCAGCTCCATCCAGTCAGAGGTCACCCGCCTCTGTTCACCCCGGGCTTTCACAGCCCCTGCCTGTTGAATGGCTCCCCCGTAGAGGAGGAGTCGTTCCGTGAGTGTGGTCTTCCCCGCATCAGGGTGGGAGATGATGGCAAAGTTACGCCGCCTAGCTACCGCCGCCGCCTGCTCTTGCCCCATGGTCTCCTGGATGGTCTCCTGGGGTGCACCGGTTGTGTTTGCCTTACCATTGCTGGCCACGGATTCTGAGTGTCCTTAGTTAGATCCCTTAATCATCACTTTATTGGGTGCTGGGCAAGGGTTTATGGG
>RKSC01000053.1 GCA_007571085.1 Synechococcus sp. PNGco_S_binSS4 | reverse complement strand
GGCACCTGGCACCTGGCACTGAGGGGTGGGGCACAGTACTTAAAAGTGCCTAACGGTCCATTGGGTCAGCTTAAACTTTGGCATCTTGTCACCATGGCTACCAAAGCTTAGGCAGAAGGACTGAAAAATTACAGTTGTGCTCCGGTGGCCTTTCTTCTGCAACCTATGCCTTTTCCCCTCTCTTCGCGGGCTTTCTCTGCTGCTGCCCTTGCTGCGTCTCTTCTTTTGGCATCCTGTGGCGGCCCGCCATCACCATCAACGGATTCGGCTGGCGTGGAGTTTGATGACACCGTATCTGTGGGAATTCTCCACTCCCTGAGTGGAACAATGGCCATTTCCGAAACCACCTTGTCTGAGGTGGAGAAGATGGCCATTGAGGAAATTAATGCTGCAGGTGGGGTAACCGTCGATGGGAAGACCTACCAGATCACCTGGATTGAAGAAGACGGTGCTTCCGATTGGCCCACCTTTGCGGAGAAAGCCAAAAAGCTAATTGACCAAGACCAGGTTCCAGTGGTGTTTGGTGGCTGGACTTCAGCCAGCCGCAAGGCCATGCTCCCTGTTTTTGAAGCCAAGGATGCCTTCCTCTTCTACCCCATTCAATATGAGGGGCAGGAATGCTCCAAGAACATCTTCTACACCGGTGCCACACCCAATCAGCAGGCAGAACCAGCGGTGGAGTTCATGTTTAAAGAATCTCCAGTAGCCGGTAAGCCCTTCTTCCTGGTGGGTTCAGATTATGTGTTCCCCCGCACCTCCAACACCATTACCAAAGCCCAGCTAGAGAGCCTGGGTGGTGAAGTTGTGGGTGAGGACTACTTGCCCTTGGGCAATACAGAAGTGTCGCCTATTATTGCCAAAATCAAGAAAGCTTTACCGGAGGGTGGTTCCATTATTAACACTCTCAATGGGGATCAGAACGTTGCCTTCTTCAAGCAAATGCAGGCGGCAGGTCTCACACCTGAGAAGGACTATTATGTGATGAGCTTCTCCATTGCTGAAGTGGAGATTGACACCATTGGTCCTGATTACCTGGCTGACCACTATGCTGCTTGGAACTTCTTTCAAGCCATTGATACCCCCGCCTCACAGAAGTTCACAGAGGCATTTAAGGCCAGGTATGGGGAGGATCGGGTGACCAATGATCCCATGGAATCAGCCTATAACATGGTCTATCTTTGGAAGGCTGCCGTTGAGAAGGCCAACAGTTTTGATGACAACATGGTGCGGGAAGCCCTGATTGGTGTCACCTTTGATGCACCCCAAGGTCCTATCGAAGTGATGCCCAACCATCACATCTCCCAGACAGTCCGCATTGGCCAGGTGACCACCGACGGGCAGTTTGAGATTCTTAAAACCAGTGATGGCCCTATTGATCCCCAAGCCTGGAACCAGTTTGAGCCCAGCTCTAAGGGCTATGCCTGTGACTGGAGTGATCCCAGCAAGGGGGAGAAGTACCGTTTGTGACACAGAGCTTCACCAGCCCTAGGGAAAAAGAACCATGAGCCTTGATCTGTGACTTTGTTGTTTGAAAGCCTCTTCAATGGGGTTGCCATTGGTTCCGTACTACTAATTGCTGCCTTGGGGCTGGCAATTGTATTTGGCCTCATGGGCGTGATTAACCTCGCCCATGGGGAATTGATAATGCTTGGAGCCTACACAACCTATGTGGTGCAGAGCTTTTTCAAGCTACCACTGCTGGAGCCTTTATTTGGTGTATACATTGCTGTAGCTGTGGTTTTTGCCTTTCTGGTAAGCGGCCTAGTTGGTCTGCTCCTGGAAAACAGCGTTATCCGGCGCCTCTATGGTCGGCCACTGGAAACCCTTCTGGCCACATGGGGGGTTAGCCTAATCCTGCAGCAGTTTGTGCGGACTGTTCCTCTGGCTTGGTCAACAGGTCTCTGGCTCACCATCCTCCTGGCACTGGTGGGCCAGCTGCTGGCGGGGCGGCTCTTGGGCTCTCGCCTACCTCCATGGCTCCTGCGGCTGGGTGTCTGGATTCTGGCCGTGATGGTGGGGCTGGGTTCTGCCAGCTGGATCAGTGGTGCCATGCCCAAGTTGGCCCGGGCCAGTGCCCGCAATGTGGATGTGACCGCTCCCCGTTGGCTGCGGGGTGGCCTGGATTTGGGGGATTGGACCCTGCCGGTGCCTCGCTTGGTGATCATAGGGCTGACGGTGCTGGCAGTCTTGGGGGTCTACTGGTTTCTGAACCGTAGCCTGTGGGGTCTTCGCATCCGTGCTGTAACCCAGAACCGGGCCATGAGTGATTGCCTAGGCATTCCCACCCAGACAGTGGATTCCCTCACCTTTGCCGTGGGTTCTGGATTGGCTGGGGTGGCTGGGGTGGCGGTTTCCCTGCTGGGGTCCGTAGGTCCCAATGTGGGGGGTGACTACATCGTGGGCTGTTTTATGGTGGTGGTTCTAGGGGGTGTGGGCAGTCTTTGGGGAGCTGTGGTGGCCTCCACCGGTATCGGTGTGCTCACTGATATGATTGGGGCTGGACGCCTGCTGCAGGTTTGGCCCCAGATGCCCCCATGGCTCCAGCAAGGGGTGGAGTTTTTTGCCACCACCAGCATGGCCCGGGTACTCATTTTTGCTCTGATTGTGGTGGTATTGCAGGTGCAACCGGCAGGCTTATTCCCCCAGCGGGGCCGCATGGCGGAGGTGTGAGGCCATGACAGGTGAGCCTCGTCCCCTTTGGCAACGGCTACTGCCCTGGGTGGTGGGCCTTGCCTTGGTGCTGGCCTTGCCCAGTCTGGTTTCTCCTTTTCGGCTCAACCTGTTGGGTCGTTATCTCTCCTTGGCCATTGTGGCCTTGGGCATTGACCTGATCTGGGGCTACACAGGGTTGCTGAGCTTGGGTCAGGGCATCTTCTTTGCCTTGGGTGGCTATGGGGCTGCCATGTATTTGCAACTCAACTGCCACACCTGCAGTCGTGCTCCTGGGGGCTTGCCTGAGTTCTTTGGTCTCTACGGGGTGCAGCAACTGCCCTGGTTCTGGGAACCTTTTCACTCTCCGTGGCTCACTCTTCTGGCCATTGGCTTGGTACCGGCCATTGTGGCTGGTCTTCTTGGCTTTTTGGTGTTTCGCAACCGCATCAAAGGGGTCTATTTCTCCATCCTCACCCAGGCGGCCTTGCTGGTGTTTTTCAACTTCTTCAATGGCCAGCAGAAACTCATCAATGGCACCAATGGCCTGAAAACAGACCTGACCCAGCTGTTAGGACTGATGGTTGGATCCAACACCATGCAGCGCTATCTGTTCTGGCTAACGGTGGTGTTGGCACTGGTGTCTTGGCTCCTCTGTCGGCGATTGGTGGGGGGACATTTTGGTCATGCCTTACTGGCCATTCGTGATGACGAGGCGCGCCTGCGCTACCTGGGCTACAATCCCACCCCCTTTAAGACCATGGTCTTTGCCCTAGCCGGTGGGCTGGCCGGTGTATCCGGCGCCCTCTATACCGTCCAATCTGGAATTGTCTCTCCCCAGTTCATGGCAGCCCCCTTCTCCATTGAGATGGTTATCTGGGTGGCGGTGGGTGGACGTGGCACCCTCTGGGGTGCCATGGCAGGTGCCCTGGTCATCAATATGGCCAAGAGCCTGGTGAGCGAGGCATGGCCTCAAACATGGCTGTTTATTCAGGGGGGCCTGTTCCTTCTGGTGGTGACCACCTTGCAGGGTGGGGTGGTGGGCTGGTGGCAGGAGGGCGGCCCCCGCCAGCTGTTGGCCCGCCTCGGCTGGCGACCACGGCTCAGCACCTATCCGGCTCTGGAGTTGGAGCCCAGGGAGGAGAAACAAGAGTGAGGCATGCCCATGGGTGAACAACCTCTCCTGGAGCTGGCTGGCATCAGTGTCAGCTTTGATGGCTTCATGGCCTTAAAGAACTTGGACTTGAAGCTGGCTGCTGGTGAGCTGCGGGCTGTGATTGGCCCCAACGGGGCAGGCAAGACCACCTTTCTGGATGTGATCACCGGCAAGGTGCGTCCCCAAGCAGGTGATGTGCGCTTTCAAGGCCGTTCTTTAGTGGGGCGGAAGGAGCATCAGATTGCCCGCCTAGGCATTGGCCGCAAGTTCCAAAGTCCCCGGGTCTTTGAGCAGCTGAGTGTACAGGAGAACCTGGCCCTGGCGGTGAGTCAGCCCAAAACACCTGTGGGACTACTGGGCAACCACCTCACCCCTGCCCAGCGCCAGCGCATCCAACAACTGTTGGGGGTCATCAATCTGTCTTCCCGGGCCCATCACCGCGCTGGCTCTCTCTCCCATGGGCAAAAGCAGTGGCTGGAGATTGGCATGTTGGTGGTGCAGGATCCCCAGCTGTTGCTGGTGGATGAACCTGTGGCTGGCCTCAGCGATGTGGAAACCGAGCGCACAGCTGATCTGCTCAAGTCCCTAGCTGGGAACCACACGGTGCTGGTCATTGAGCACGACATGGAGTTTATCCGTCGCCTGCAAACCCAAGTGACCGTGCTTCATCAAGGTCAAGTGCTTTGTGAAGGTTCCATGGAACAGGTGCAGGCAGACCCCCAGGTGGTTGAGGTTTACCTGGGCACCAGCCACCAAGAGCAGCTTTGAATAGGGCTGTTAACGTGAACTTATTGACCGAAGACAACCGGAAGACTTTATATCTAATACCTAACAATGCATGGCAGCCACAAACTCCTGGTCCAGTCACAGTTTCAGCGGAGGGGACACTCTAGGTGGCTCAGATCCCAGACCCTAGGGCTAGAGGAATGCCAGAAAAGCTTAACCATAGTTGTCTATAAAGATGGCAGGCCCGTCTAATTGATGATCTAAGCGGCACCATTCCCCCTAACCACTCTGGTGGGTTATGAGAGTCTTTCCAGACATGGTGTTTCAATGGTGAAAATAAGGTTGATGGCGACCAGGGCTTAGGGCTCCAGCCGGTCACCATTGCAGACCTGGGCCACCTGTCTGAGGAGCTAACAGGTGCCAGCCATAGTCTCTGGAGCCATGTACTCCTATGCACTGCCCGGGCCCGCTGTTTAAAAC
>RKSC01000054.1 GCA_007571085.1 Synechococcus sp. PNGco_S_binSS4 | reverse complement strand
CCATCAGTTGTGGCATTGGGGGCAGGCTTGAGTTGCAGTAGCCAGCCTTCCCCGTAGGGGTCATTTTGTAGATTTTCTGGGCTAGCCAGAACAGCCTCGTTCCTTTGCACCACGGTTCCGGAGAGGGGTGCCATCAGCTCCTCTACGGCTTTCACCGATTCCACCGTTCCAAAACTGCTCCCCTGTTCCAGCTGGGTGCCCGCTTCCGGCAACTCCACAAAGACAATGTCCCCCAACTCCTCCACCGCAAAGGCACTGATGCCCACAGTGACAGTTCCGTCATCGTTGGGGCGCACATACTCATGGCTATCGGCATAGCGAAGCTCCTGGGGAAAGTTCTGGGTCATGGGATTGGGTGTTCAGCAAGGTCTTGGGCATTCTGACCCCGCGCCCCAGGATTGTAACGATGTTCCGGCTGGCTAGGAGGACAGCAGGGCTTCCAGGGCAGCTTCCAAGGCCAGGCGCACATGGCTACGGTGGCAGCCTCCCTGCACATAGAGCACATAGGGCTCTTTCAGGGGAGCGTCAGCGGAGAACTCGCTTGTGCTGCCGTCCACAAAAGTGCCACCAGCCATCACCAGCTGATGGCTATAGCCAGGCATGGGAGCTGGGGTGGGTTCCAGATAGGCCCCAATGGGGGAGCGGCTTTGCAAGGCTCGGCAGACCACCAGAAGGTTTTTGGCCGAGCCCAGTTGCACTGCTTGGATCACATCGCTGCGCTCAGCACCGGGTTGGGGATTCACCTTGAAGCCCAGCTCTTGGAAGGTGGTGGCCACCAATTCGGTTCCGATCAAGGCCTCGGCCACCATCTGGGGGGCAAGAAATAACCCTTGAAACACCAGGCGATTGAGATCAAAGCTGGACCCGGCAGCTGAGCCCAGCCCTGGGGCAGTGAGACGGCAGCAGGCCTGCTCCACCAAGTCTTGCCGACCTGCCACATAGCCACCGGTGGGGGCAATGGTTCCACCAGGATTTTTCACCAGGGAGCCTGCCATCAAATCAGCTCCCAGGGCAGTGGGTTCCTGTGGGGCAACGAACTCCCCATAGCAGTTGTCCACAAAGCAAACGGTTTGTGGGCTGAGGGTGTGGGTTAGGGAACAGAGTCGCTCCAGCTGGGCCAAGGAAAGGCTGGGGCGCCATGTGTAGCCACAGCTGCGTTGGAGAAACAGGAGGCGCGGTTGCAGACTGCTGAGGGCCGCCACCAGGGCAGGCTCATCCACATGACCATCCCCTGTCAGAGGCACTTCCTGATAGGTGACGCCAAATTCTTGCAGGGAACCTTGTCCTTTGCCCCGTAGGCCGATCACCTCTTCAAGGGTTTCATAGGGACAACCAGTGGCTGAGAGCATGGTGTCCCCTGGCCGCAGGGCGCCAAAGAGGGCTGCAGCAATGGCATGGGTCCCACTGACAAACTGGAGACGCACGGCGGCGGCCTCCGCCTGAACCACCCGGGCAAAAACCCGATCCAGGGCCTCCCGTCCCAGATCTCCATGGGCCGTGCCCGTAAGGCCGGCAAAGTGATGGGTGCCAATCCGCTCAGCGGCAAAAGCATCCAGAAGACGCCGCAGATGGTCCGTCACGGCGGTGCAGCGGCTTTGGACCACAGGCGCTGTGGCCTCCTCCACCCGGTTTAGGAACTGATCCCGCTCAGCAGGGGAGCGCGGCAATGGCTTCATCAACCTTCAACAACAACCTGAGGGCAGCCTGCACCTATTGTTTACAGAGAACCACTAAGATCTTGTGAAACTACGGTGGACCAGGATTTGGATCCACCTCAATGCCGGAGCAGAGAATTTGGTCACATCAACCGTCAGGCCCTCCAGGGAAACCATCCCCTTTGATGCTGGTGACGCTGATGACAGCTTGTCCTCAGCCTTGGAAAAGTCCATCAATGCTGAACGTTTACCCCTAAACCAGAAAAGCCACCCCTGGTCCATCGGCACTGTTGCCTTCATGTTGGCGGTCCATGTTGGTGGTGTGGCTGCCCTACTACCCCAGTTCCGTAGCTGGCAGGGGTTGGTGGTTTTAGCTGTCCTCTATTGGACCACGGTCATCGGTGTGACCTTGGGCCTCCATCGCCTAGTGGCTCATCGCAGCTTTAAGGCTCCCGGTTGGCTGGAACGGCTGCTGGTGGTCATGGGTAGCCTCAGTGCCCAGGGGGGGCCCATTGAATGGGTAGGTCTTCATCGCCACCACCACAAGTATTCCGATCAACCCAATGATCACCACGATGCGGTGCGGGGTCTTTGGTGGAGTCACAGTGAGTGGATGCTGCGCAAAATACCTGCCCTGGATCACCTGGAGCGGTTTGCAGGGGACCTGTTTGCTGATCCTTTCTACCGTTGGCTGGACCACTGGTTTCTATTGCTCCAACTCCCGGTTGGTGCTTTGCTTTACGCCATTGGCGAGGTGATGGGAACTCCCGGCGGGGGGCTGGGTCTGATGCTCTGGGGCATTCCCCTACGGCTGATGGTGGTTTACCACGTCACCTGGTTGGTGAACTCCGCCACCCATGCTTTTGGTTATCGCAACTTCCCAACCAGCGACCTGTCCTTTAACTGCTGGTGGGTGGCCCTGCTCACCTTTGGGGAGGGTTGGCACAACAACCACCACGCCTTTCCCCACAGTGCCCGCCACGGCCTGCGCTGGTTTGAAATAGACTTCACATGGCAACACATTCGCCTCCTGCGTGCATTGGGTTGGGCCAAGCAGGTGCGCATGGCCAACCACAGCCTTAAGGGCTAGGGGTTTTCCTCCTCGCCGGCAGGGACATAACCCTGCTGGCGCAGCTTTTGCAAAAACTGATCAATGGTGCCCGGTGGTGACACCCATGGGTTTAGGCCACCGGCCATGGCAGAGGCGGTGCGGTGTAGGTCATCCAGCTCCAGCTCCAGCTCGGCGGCAGTGTAGTCCTTTTGTCCTGAGATGACCGCCTCGAACCGCTGACGGCGTTGGGGGCGTTCCACGGGGTAGGACTGCAAAATCTGGAGTTTGCACTGGCGCCAAGGTTGCCTTCTGGTGAGCCAATCACCCAAGGCGGCACAGAGGGCAGGGGCTTCCTCCTCAGTAATCCGCAGATCAAAAGCTGGTGGCAGGCTGGCAAGGCCCATAAAAATCTCCAGCAGTTGGCCAGGTCCTAGGGGTTGGCCTGCCCCATCTATAAGGGAAACGGGGGGATGACGTTCCAGGAGTTCCGCCTCGGGTAAACCCACCAGGTGGGGATCCTGCAGCTTCTCATCAGGGACCCAGGGCCAGAGCCAGCGATTCACACTGCCCAGGGCAAGAAAGACCTCTGGGCCAGGATTCACCAGCTTGCAACGTTTCAACATGGAGATCTGAGACCCATGGACCCGGCCCAGCTGCAAGTGTTGACCCAGGCGGGGCACCATGGTGTGGGGCCAGCCATTGCGCTGGTGCCATGTGCGCAACAGGTGGGCAAATGCCTCTCGGCCAGAATCCAACTGCTGCTGCAAACGGGTTCGGGAAGTCAAGACCAGTCTGAATGCTCATTCATATCATAGATATTATGAATTAAGACTGGCGATGGAGCCGCATTGCAAATCAGAATCCATATGATAGTCTCTCTTCAATCCGACTTCTTTCTATGTCGTCCCAGGCTGTTGCCCAGCGTCCACCCCAAGGCCTTAGCTGGCGATGGGATGTGGTGATCTTCATGGTGCTGCTCCATGGCCTAGCCGGGCTGGCTCTTCTGCCCCGCTTCTGGAACCTGCCCGCTCTCATCGCCCTCCTGGTGCTCTACTGGATCACAGGTTGCCTGGGGGTCACCATGGGTTACCACCGCCTTCTTGCCCACCGGGCCTTCCAAGTGCCCCGCTGGCTGCGGAATGTTTTGGTGTTCTGCGGTGCCCTCAGCTGCCAACAGGGGCCCATTGAGTGGGTGGGTCTCCATCGCCATCACCATCGCTTCTCCGATACCCACCAGGACCATCACAACAGCCTCTGCGGATTCTGGTGGAGCCATATGGGCTGGATGCTATTTACAGCCCCAGCCATGGCTGCAGTGGCAAAGCTGACCCGGGACCTCCAAGGTGATCCATGGCTCCAATGGCTTAACCGCTGGTTTCTTGCCCTACAGATGCCCCTTGCCCTGGTTCTCTACCTGGTGGGGGAAGCTTTGGGAGTGGGAGGTTGGTCCTTGGTGCTCTGGGGCATTCCCCTACGCCTGGTGGCGGTTTACCACGTCACATGGCTTGTGAACTCAGCTACCCACACCTGGGGCTACCGTTCCTTTGCCACCACAGATGAATCCCGCAATTGTTGGTGGGTGGCTCTGCTCTCCTTTGGGGAGGGGTGGCACAATAACCACCATGCTTTTCCCTCCAGTGCCCGCCACGGCCTGCGCTGGTTTGAACTTGATCTCACATGGCAGCAGATTCGCATCCTCCAAGCCCTAGGACTAGCCCGAGGGGTTAAGGTTGCTCTTTGTGCAGAAGGGTCAAGCCATGGCCAAGCGGGTTCAGGTGGTGCTTAAGGAACACATCAGTACCCTGGGCAAAAGCGGCGATGTGGTGGATGTGGCCCCGGGCTTTGCCCGCAACTTTTTGGTGCCCCAAGGGAAAGCCATGCCGGTGACCACAGCGGTTCTTAAGCAGGTTGAGCATCATCGCGCCAAGGAAGCTGAGCGCCAGGAGGCACTCCTCCAGGATGCTCTGGCTTTCCGCACAGCCCTGGACACCATTGGTGCTCTCAAAATTCGCAAGCATACCGGCAGCGATGGTGTGCTGTTTGGCACAGTCACCAATGGGGATGTGGCAGAGGCCATTGCTGCAGCCACCCATAGGGAGGTGGAGCGGCGCCACATTGAAGTGCCAGAAATCCACCGGGTTGGCAGCTACACAGCCCTGTTGCGGCTCCACAGCGGCATTACCGCAGAGGTGAAGTTCACCGTGGTGGGAGGCTAGGGTGCCCCTGTGCCTTGAGTCACCCCCTCTGCCATGGTGACCACCAGCCCTTCCAGTACACGGCAGCCGAAGGGCTCATTTCCTTCCCTATCCCAAGGG
>RKSC01000057.1 GCA_007571085.1 Synechococcus sp. PNGco_S_binSS4 | reverse complement strand
CACCAGATAATCACCGAGCTGTCTTCCGACAGTTCAATGTCATCAGGCAGCTGGTAAGACTGGGCACCAGCAACGGATTTCAGCACGTCCACAGTCTGATACTCGTCATCAACCAAGGGGTAGGGGTGGGGCTTGCCCTCAATAGGGTTGGCCCTGTTACCAACCACCACATAAAGGTCAGGGGCCTTGGGATCGCTGGCAAAATCCTCGCTTAGGTGAAGCACGGTCTGGTCCCCATGCTTAACTATGGTGACGCTGCCGGCACCAGGGGCTTCACCCCGCTGGAAGGTGCCTGTGAATAGGGCATCACCCATGGCCATGGAACCGGGTTCCCCATGGCCATCCATCATCTCATCACCGTGGCCGTCCATCATCTCGGCAGACGACATCTGACTTTCCTCCTTGGCTTTTTCCCCTTGACAAGCCGTGAGGGTGGTTAGCAGGGCAGCACCAAGGAGAAGCTTGAAAATGCTTTTGGTCACTAACCATAGCAATGGAGTGCCCCACAAGTTTACCATAAATACTGCGACAGAACTGTGACAGAAGTTGCCAAATCATTGGCTAACAAGTCATTGATGACCGTCTGCAGAGCCCTTTCTGGTTTTGGAGGGACGGGACTTAGATTGCTCCCCTGGGGACCTGGTCTTGGCAGGCACCCCAGGGCTGAGGACCTGGACCAGCCGGGTGCGGCCAGCCTCCAGCACAGCATCAATGTTTTCTGGCTTACGGCCTCCCGCCTGAGCCAGATTGGGGCGACCACCACCGCCACCGCCACAACCCTTGGCAAGGACAGCCACCAAGCTGCCAGCTTTTAGACCCCTGGCCATCACCTCAGGGCCAAATCCTGCCACCAAACTCACCTTGCCCCTTGCAGGTTCCCCTGCCAACACCACTGCTGCTCCAGGGCCCAGCTGATCCACCAAGGCTTGAGCAGCAGTTTGCAAGGCTGCAGGCTCCACCCCATCCAGGCGCTGCACCAGCAGCTTGAATGGGCCCTGGGATTGGGCCTGTGGAATCAGGGCCATGGCCTTAGCCATGGCCAGGGCTTCCCTGCTGCTTTCTAGGGCCTTGCTGGTTTGCTTCAGGTCCTTTTGCAAGGTTTCTACCCGATCAAGGATCTCCAGGGGCTGGGCCTTAAATAGGTCCCCCAGCTGGCGACAGACCTGGTCTCGGGGCTTGATGTAGGAGAGCACCGCCGGGCCAGCCACCGCTTCAATGCGGCGAATTCCTGAGGCCACCCCGCTTTCCGCCACCAGCCGCACCAGGCCAATTTCTGCCGTGTTGTTCACATGGGTTCCACCACAAAGCTCCATGGACACCCCAGGCACATTCACCACCCGCACCACATCCCCATACTTTTCACCAAACATGGCCACAGCTCCCCGGGACCTGGCTTCAGCCATGGGCATCTGACTCACCTCCAGGGTGTGGGCATCCAGGATCCAGTCATTAATCAAGGCTTCCATCTCCTCCAGCTCACCGGCAGTAACCGGCCGGGAGCAGTTGAAGTCAAAGCGGAGCCGATCAAAATCCACCAGGGAACCGGCCTGGGAGATGCCCGGGTCCACAACCCGTTTCAAGGCCTCGTGGAGAAGATGGGTGGCAGTGTGATGGGCTTGGGCACGGCGCCGGCAGGAGCGGTCTACCCAGGTGGTGACCACATCCCCCAAGGTGAGTACACCATGGACCAGGTGCCCCTTGTGCAGTAGAAAACCATCCAGCTTTTGCACATCCTCAACCACCACCTTGATCTCCTGGCCATTTGCTGTGGTGCCCAACAGCAAACCGCGATCCCCCACCTGACCACCTGACTCCCCATAGAAACAGGTGCGGTCCAGACCCACCTGCACACCATGGCCTTGGTGGGCTTCCTGCACAGCAGCACCGTTGACAATGAGGGCCACCACCTCGCTTTCATCCTTGAGCTGGTGATAGCCACTGAAGCGGGTGGGCCCCAGTTTCATGGCCAAGCTTTTGGCCGCCCCACCCTTGGTGCTATCCACTTTGACCGCGGCGTCCTTGGCCTGGTGCCGCTGGCTCTCCATGGCAGCTGCAAAACCCTCTCGATCCACACCCAGACCTTGCTCCTGGGCAATTTCCATGGTCAGCTCCAAGGGGAAGCCATGGGTGTCGTAGAGCTCAAAGGCCTGGGCACCACTAATCTCCTCTGGCCGGGTCCCTAGAATTTCACTGAGGCGCTTTTCTCCCCGCTCCAGGGTGTCAAGGAAGCGCAACTCCTCCAGCTTCAGCTCCCCCTTAATCAGTTGCTCCCCCTGTCGCAGCTGAGGATAGGCCTGCTCCATCAGTTGGATGGCCACCTCTGCCAGGTGCTCCAAAAAGGGTCCATGGATCCCAATAAGGCGCCCATGGCGGACTGTGCGGCGGATGAGGCGCCGCAGCACGTAGCCACGGCCCAGATTAGAGCCCCTGACCCCATCGGCAATGAGATGGGTCACTGCACGGCTGTGGTCCGCAATGATTTTGAGGGAGGTTTTCTGGTGTTCCCTGGCCCCAAAGTAGCCCTCCAGATTGGCCAACTGAGCAGCAGCAGCCATAAGGGGATAGATGAGATCGGTTTCATAGTTATTGGGCTTCCCTTGCAAGATCCGGGCCATGCGCTCCAGACCCATGCCGGTGTCGATATTTTTCTGGGCCAGGGGAGTCAGGAGACCGTCAGCGCCCCGGTTGGACTCCATAAACACCAGGTTGTAAAACTCAATGAAGCGCTGGTCATCCTCCAGGTTAATGGCCCCATGGCCCTGGTCAGGTTGTAGGTCGTAGTACAGTTCAGAGCAGGGACCGCAAGGACCTGTGGGGCCAGCACTCCAAAAGTTGTCGGCTGCACCCATGGGAATAACACGTTGAGGGTCCAACCCCAAGGTCTTTGTCCAAATGGCAGTGGCTTCCCCATCATCGTGGAACACACTCACCACCAAGCGCTGAGGATCTAGACCAAACACCTCCGTGCTCAGCTCCCAAGCCCAGCGGATGGCCTGATCCTTGAAATAATCCCCAAAGGAGAAATTGCCCAGCATCTCGAAGAACGTGTGATGCCGTGTTGTGCGTCCGACATTTTCAATGTCATTGGTGCGAA
The DNA here is from genome assembly GCA_007571085.1 of Synechococcus sp. PNGco_S_binSS4. Lineage (GTDB taxonomy): Bacteria > Cyanobacteriota > Cyanobacteriia > PCC-6307 > Cyanobiaceae > Synechococcus_B. The sequence goes on along the minus strand of RKSC01000057.1, from coordinate 10,679 downwards.
TGCACTTCTGGGCAGAGGTGGCCCGGGGGGCAGGACGTTGCTTTTGCCCCAGAAACACTGGCTTAAATGGCAGCATTCCTGCGATGGTGAGCAGGACCGTGGTATCTTCTGGCACCAGGGAAGCACTGGGCAGAGGGCGGTGACCACGGGCCGTGTAAAAGTCCAGGAAAGCGCGGCGGATGGCTGCACTGCTACAGGGCTGGGTTTGTGCCGGCATTGTGGTGGCTGGGACTGCAGACACCTCCATTGTTCAGAAGCAAGCAAATGAAACGGAATGATCGCCCAGTGCCAACAAACTGGTCACAGCAGGCCATCATCTGGCAACTTAGGGGAGGAGCACCACTGACCACCACCTTCAACCAGGGTCAGGGTGTGCCTTGTCTCAATGGTTTTTGACCAAAAGGGTCTATGAGCCTTCTGCACGCACTATGGGATGGCGATGGCTTGGTGTTGTGGGCAGATGACTGGCGCCTGGCAGACCGACAAACCCCTGTGGATGAACCCCTGGTCCATCCCTTTGCCCTCTCTCATCAGGAACTGCACCACTTTCTGAGGGTCCAGCAACAATTGCCGGAAGTACCTCTCAAACCTGTCCATCGTCTCTTGAGCCTGCCAAGCCGGGATCTGCGCCGCTCCCGGCGGCGGAGCCGTTCTAGGAGCAGTGGTGGTACTGGTGAGCAGGAGGTGTGGAGTGGTCTCCCTCTGCTGGCAGGGGAGGAAAAGGGGGAAAATAGGGAGCAATACCAGTGGTGGCCTTGGCGCATCCAGGGTTTCAAGTTGCCCATGGCAGCTCTACCCAAGTGGCTAAATGGCCTGCCCCTCAATGGTGACCACCCAGACTTAGGGGATGAGCTGCGCTGGTGGGCCCACCTGCAGCGCTGGTGTTTGAGCCTGATGGCTCGGGGTCGCTGGCTGCCTGTGGTGGGGCATAGGGGTGATCACTGCCGTGCCCACTGGCAACCGTTGCTGAATCGGGAGGACGACCGCTACCGCTTGGAAACCATGGCCTTGCGGATGCCCCAGGTCCTTGTCTCAGGCCATGACCAGCTGAACCTGCTGGTCTGCCGTCGCCTTGAGCAGCAGCGCCTCCAGGTGGCTGAGATGTTGGCGGCCCTTTTAGATACCCAGATGCGTGCTGCCTTTACCCCAATTAATTCCGGATTGGATGACCTGCTGGACAGTTGGCAACAGGCCCTGGCTTCCCCAGATGGTCATCTCAACAGTGGTGTGGATGGTATAGAACGCCTACAGGTGGCCACGAATCACTGGCGTGAGGGAATCACCGGTCAGCTGGCACCAGCCAGGGCTTGCCTGGTGCTACAGCCTCCCACCACCGAGGAGGCCGGCCAGGAAGCCAACCTCTGGCAGCTCCGTTTTGGACTTCAAGCTGCCATTGATCCCAACCTCTGGTTAGGGGCTGAGGTGGTTTGGGCAGCAGGGGATAGTGCGGTTCATATTGGGGAAATTCCAGTGGAAAAGCCCAGCCAGCTGTTGCTGGAGGGCTTGGGGCGTGCCCTTACGGCTTTTGAACCCCTGGAGCGGGGACTTGAGGATGCAACCCCATCCGCCATGAAACTGACTCCGGTGGAGGCATTTATTCTGGTGCGCACCGCCAGTCGCCGGCTCCGGGATTTGGGTATTGGGGTCAAGCTACCCCCCACCCTCAGTGGTGGTCTTGCTGGGCGCATGGGGCTGGCCATCCAGGCAGATTTGCCCCCAGAGTCCCAGGGCTTCAGTTTGGGAGAATCATTGCAATGGAGCTGGACCCTTGTGATTGGCGGCCAGCCCATCACCCTCAACCAACTGGAGCGGCTGAGTGCCCAGAAAAGCCCTCTGGTCAATCACGGTGGTCAATGGGTGGAACTGCGGCCTGGGGATATCAAAGCTGCGGAAAAGTTTTGCTTAGGTGAACCCCGCCTCAGCCTAGAAGATGCACTGCGGCTGGCTGGCAATGATGTGGAAACCATGGAGCGGCTGCCGGTCCACCGCTTTGAAGCAGGACCACGGCTGCAGCAGGTGCTGGAACAGTACCATCACCATAAGCAACCAGATCCCCTGCCTGCACCTGAAGGCTTTTGTGGGCAGCTGCGCCCTTACCAGGAGCGGGGTCTGGGCTGGTTGGCCTTCCTCCATCGCTTTGGCCAGGGGGCCTGCCTGGCCGATGACATGGGCCTGGGTAAAACCATTCAGCTGCTGGCCTTTCTCCAGCATCTAAAAGTCCAAAAGGAGCTTAAGAGACCCGTGTTGCTGGTTTGCCCCACTTCGGTGATCACCAACTGGCGTCGTGAGGCACAGCAGTTCACCCCTAGGCTCCATGTGATTGAGCACTATGGCAGCCGCCGCCCCACCACCGCTGCTGCCTTGGAGGCTGCCCTCCGTGGTGTGGACTTGGTGCTCACCAGCTATGGGTTACTGCTGCGGGACCTGGCCATGCTCAGGGCCTATGGATGGCAGGGGGTGGTAATTGATGAAGCCCAGGCCATTAAGAACTCCAGCTCCAAGCAGTCCTGTGCCGTACGGGAGGTGTGGCGCTTGGGCCAGCAGCCCTGCTTCCGCATGGCCCTCACGGGAACACCGGTGGAAAACCGGGTGAGTGAGCTGTGGCCTTTGATGAACTTCCTTAACCCGAAGGTGCTTGGGGAAGAGGGATTTTTCCGCCAACGCTACCGCCTGCCCATTGAACGCTATGGGGATATGTCTTCCTTACGGGATTTGCGCCGCCGTGTTGGCCCCTTCATTCTTCGGCGCCTCAAGACGGATCAATCCATCATTAGCGATTTGCCCGAGAAGGTGGAGCTGAATGAATGGTGTGGACTGTGCGATGAGCAGAGGCACCTCTACAGCAAGACAGTGGATGAAACCTTGGAGGCTGTTGCCCGTGCTCCCCAAGGGGAACGCCATGGTCGGGTGCTGGGACTCCTCACCAAACTGAAGCAAATCTGCAACCATCCTGCTTTGGTGCTCCATGAGCAGGAGTTGAGCCAAGACTTCAACCGCCGCTCCGCCAAACTGCAACGGTTAGATGAAATCCTTGATGAACTCATGGCCGTAGGGGATCGGGCTCTTCTATTCACCCAATTTGCCCGATGGGGACATCTGCTCAAGCAATACCTGGAACAGCGTTTTCCAGGGGAAGTCCCTTTTCTCCATGGGGGAAGTTCCAAGTCAGAGCGCCAGGCCATGGTGGATCGTTTCCAAAAGGATCCCCGGGGGCCCAGGCTGTTTCTCCTGTCTCTCAAAGCAGGTGGGGTGGGTTTGAACCTGACCCGGGCCAGCCATGTGATCCACATTGACCGTTGGTGGAACCCAGCTGTGGAAAATCAAGCTACGGATCGTGCTTACCGCATTGGCCAGACCAACCGGGTGATGGTGCATAAATTCATCACCAGCGGCAGCCTGGAGGAAAACGTGGACCGCATTATTCGCGAGAAGGCCCAACTGGCCGAAGATATTATTGGTGGTGGAGAGGATTGGTTGGGTGGTTTTGGAATGGACGAGATCAAGGACCTGGTCAGCTTGCGATGACCATGCCAGACAACAGCACCAGTCAAGGAACCATGGTTGAGCAGCCCTGGTGGGTGGCCCAGTGGATGGATCTGATCAACTCCTACCGCTACAAAAAGCGGTTGGAGAGAGCCTGGGAGTACATGCGTGAAGGTCATGTGATGTCCATTCGCTTTGAGGGGCGCCGTGTTCATGCCCGGGTCCAGGGGGCTGGCAAGGATCCCTACAAGGTGAAGCTCTGGCTAGATACCCTCAGCAATGAGGACTGGGACTACGTTCTGGATGCCTTATCCCAGAAAGCCCGCTGGGCAGCCCAGCTGTTGGCTGGTGTCATGCCCCAAGATATCGAACGGGCTTTTGCCGCCAGTGGTCGCCGCCTCTTCCCCTGGGAACTACGGGAAGTGCGCAGTGAATGCAGCTGCCCCGATAAAGCCAATCCCTGTAAGCACATCATCGCTGTTTACTACCTCATGGGGGACCGCTTCAGTGAAGATCCTTTTGTCTTGTTTCAGTTGCGGGGCCGCACACGGCAACAGCTGTTGGATCAGCTGGCCCAGGTGCGGTCCAGCAATGCCCCAGGAGATGGTGAGAAGAAGGTACCAACGGGAATGCTGCCTCCCCAAGCACGACGCACCTGGAGTTATGAGGAGGATCTGGATTCGGGTCTCGTAGTCATCACCCCTGCCCTTGAGGGGGAGCTGGGGATTGATGAAGCCGGACCCCTACCCGTGGCACCCGACACTCACCATCCTGATGCCAGCCAGCTATTCCTCCGCCATCTCCATGAGCAGGGCCAGCACATTGGCCAGCAGGCGGTGGCCCAAGCCCATGGGATTCCAGCCAGCCAGCCTTGAAACTGGTGCGGTTCCCCCCATTATGTGTATGGGTACACCGAACCGGGTGAGGTCTGCCCTATTGGCAGGGTCGGTTTTACGGCTGGGGTGTTCCGCTGCTGGCAACAACACTTGTGGTGTGGAGACAACCTCTCCATCAACCAACCACATTTCAATCCTGCGGAGGAACTATCCATGCTTTCCCTATCCCAATCTCCTTTGTCTCTTTTTGAGCGCCTGGATCAGCAGCTTCAGCATGCGGAGAGAGCACCTGTTGCTGAGATCCGGGAAAGTGATGAACGCTATGAACTGGCTGTGGAGTTACCGGGCATCCCCAAAGATGCCATTGATATCAAAGCCAGTGAAAATGCCGTGATGGTGAGTGCTGAGCGCTCAGAAAGCCCTGGAGGCCATGAACGTGTTCTCAGCGAATTTCGCTACGGCCCATGGCGTCGTGCCTTTTACTTTGGCAAGCGCATTGATCCCAACAAGCTTGAAGCGGAGCTGCAGGATGGGGTTTTGCAAATCACTGCTCCCAAGGTGGACAGTGTTAGGGCGGTGACCATCAAGGTGAGCAACTGAGCCCAGGCCACAAACCTGGCTTTGCCCAAGCCACACCTCTAACCCTGCCCCTTCCCCCATGGTGGGGGGTGGGGTTCACCCATTCATCCTGCGGGCCCGCTGGGCCACCAGCCAATCTGAGTCCCCTAGGGCTGCTAGGGGGGGCGATTTCTGCAACTGTTCCAAGCCCATCAAGGCTCCATAGCGCAGTTCCCAGAATGATCCTTCACAGACCACCTGCTCCAGCACTGGTGCTGCCTGCTGGGGATCCAAACGGGCTAGGGCCAATGCTGCTGCCGGGCGTGACTTTTGGAACTGGGGACGGGTATTCTCCAAGGCCTCCCGCACCAGGGGCAAGGGTTGAGCATCCCCTAACCAGCCAAACAGCTTGATCATGTGGTAGTGAGCCCCATAATCATTCCAGCCAGAGTCGGCAAAGCTCCGGGTCAAAGCTCCAATGGTGTTGGGGTTGCAGGAGCTCATCAGGGTGGCCACTGCCAGATAGACCCGGCCAAAATCTGTTCCATAGAGCTCCTGTACCAGAAAGTCCAGAGTCGGTGTGGCGTCGTAGCGATGCACCAGGGTGATTCTGGATGGATCATCCAAGAGGATCTGGTCCACCAGGGTCAGCAGCTCCCTGGTCTGAGCAACACCAGCTTGGTGCTGCTGATCCGCCAAATACCGCACACCTCGCAGGCGAAAAACAGGTGACACCGGTGCCCCTGCAATGGCTGCCAGAGCAGAAAAGGACTGGGCATCCATCAGGTCTTGAATGACAGCTCGGCGCACAGTCACATCAGGATGAAGGAGGTAACCTTCCAGTGTGGCCAGGTCATCCCTGTGGCCAGTCAGCTGAGCAAGAGCTGCGGTGGCCGCAGTAACCAGCAGGGGATCCTCCTCCTGCTGAAGGTGCCGGAGGGGGGCAATGGCTTCCTGAATCCCCAGACGGGCCACAGCTTGGGCCACCACTCGCCGGTTCTGTTGCTTATCCCTTAGCAATCTCACCAGTATGTCAGCAACGGTCTCCGGCTTGGCTTGCAGCTCAGCCAGGGCCCAGACGGCATTTTCCACCAGATAGGGATCTTCACTGTCTAGGCAGTCTTGAATCACAGGCAAGGCCTGATGGGCCCCTAGGCGGGCTAGAGTCTCCACGGCTTTGCGTCGGGCAATGCGCTGGGCCTGGGCAGGATGGCCATCAGCGGCACAGGCCATCAACGCTGCAATGGTCTGCTCATCGGGGAAGTTAACCAGGTGGGTGGCGGCCAGATAACGATCACTCACATCCTCCAGCTCCTCCAAGGGTCGCCGCAGTGTGGCCATGGCCTCCGCCTGGCTGAGGCCCGGAAACAGGTTCTGAAAACGGTTCGGATCCACGGCGAAGCTGTTACAAGAGGTCATTGTCCCTTGCCTGGACCCGTACACCCACAGGGGGTGGCAGGCTGCAATAGGTGACAATGTTGGGGGCGCGAGGCAAGCAGTTATGGCCGGGGCAGGGCAGGGGAGTGACACCACCATGTTCTCCCCAGAGGAGAATGACATGTTGTTGTCGGCAGTTAGTGCCCAGCTGGCGGCAGGCACCTTCCCCGCTGAAGATGGTGCGGCACTGTCACGACTGGTGGAAGGCTTGGGAGATCAGCGGGGATTGGTGCGATTTGGCTTTGCCGAGCGGTTGGCAGCCATTGGCCTACCTGCAGCACCTTTTTTGCGCCATGCCCTACGGCAGCATGGGAATGTGGCGGTGCGGCGGGCTGCTGCAAAAACCTTCACCTTGATTAAAGATCCAGAGTCCATGGTCACCTTGGGGGAGGCCATGACAAGGGATTTGGATCCCGTGGTGCAGGGATCAGCGGCTGGTGCATTGGCTGAGTTGGGTGGTGTGACCATACCCTTGCTGTTGGCCATCTTGGAAGACCCTCAGCACAGTGCCTTTTGTAAGGGCCTGGCAGCCTGGGCCCTTGCCAGCATTGGGGCAAGGGGAGCTGAGCAGTTGCGACCTGCCATGGAGTCACCCCTGGCAGACGTTAGGGCTGCTGTTGTGGGTGCCCTGGGGGATCAGATTCAGAATAGTGATGATCAAGAGGCCCTCACCCTGCTCTACCAGGCCCTAGAAGACCCTTCAGAAGAGGTGCAGGCTGAAGCTGTAACTGCGTTCGGCAAGTTACAGAACTCCCGGTTTATCCCTGTGCTGGCAGCCAGCTTGAAAAGCCCACACCTGGAGGTGCGCAAGAACGGTGCCCTGGCACTAATGAAGTGTAACAATGGGGACGGCCTACCCCCACTGGAAATGGCTCAGGGACGGGAGGGGAATGGTCCCTTGGCCGGGGTGTTACAACTGGCCATCAGCCAACTGCGCCGTAGCCTAGAGACAAGCAGGGAAGACCAGCTTAGGACTGGGTCTTAACCATGGAGCAGCGGGCCAGGGCGGCAGTTGCAGATTCCCGCACATAGGCATCAGCCGCTTCATTGGCTGCCTGGGCCTGAAGATCTGCTTGGGCAGCCGCCAAACCCAAGCCAGCCAAGGCATTCACACATGCCACTTGCACTGCGGCATCTCCTTCCTGCAAGATGCGCTGCAACCGTGGTAGGGCGGGTTCCCCCATCTCTCCTAGGGCCATCACAGCAGTGATTTGCACAACGGGGTTGTGTTCAAGGGCCTTGCGGCAGAGTAGATCCATGGTGGCCTCAGGGAAGGGGAGCCCTGTCCATTGGTCAGCCACTTGGGCTAGGGCTTTGCAACAGCTGGAGCCAATGGTGAGATCGTCAGTGCTGGCGAGGCACTCAGTCAAAGGCTGCACGGAGCGCTCGCCCACCGTGCCAAGTGCTTTCACCGCCGAGCGGCGTAGAGGTATATCCGGCTCGCTGAGCATGGCCATTAACCGGGGCACCACCCCTGGATCATCACTTTGGGCTAGGGCGACCATGGCCCGTGACCGCATATTGGGATTGGGGTGGCGCAGTTGATCAAAGAGTTCATCCAAAGCCATGGACCAGTGGGGAAAGTACAGGACAAAGCAACAAAAACAAAGCAACAAAAAAAGGGTGCACAAATGGCACCCCTTTTTCTAAGTTTTAGCCGTCAAGGACTCTTCAGGAAAGAGATTCAATGACGTAGGACAATAGGGAATTGTACTCAGCCAGAGCTTGGGGGCTCATGTCCCGAGGAGAGCAGCCCCGGTCCCGGGCTTGAGCAAAGGCTGCCACATAGGGGGCTGTGGGGATGTTGAGGGTTCTGTACACCTCACGGGCACCGGCAATGCCCCACTCATCCAGGGGTCCAGTGCCACCTACAACCAGGCAGTAGTTAATAAGCCGCATGTAGTGGCCAATGTCCCGGTAGCACTTGTCCACCTTGCCCTGATTGTCACCGGCCTCACCGGCTTGCTTCAGGTAGGGATACTTGGAGAAGCAGGCGTCACCAGCTTCTTTGACCACAGCATCAAATCCAGCAGATAACTTTTCTGCGGCCTCCAGACGAGCAGAAGCCCGCTGAATACTGCCTTGAACAGACTCCAGGTCAGATGCAGAAGGCATGCGACCAGCAGCGTCAGCAGATGTGACGACGGTTGTAACAACAGACTTCATTGTGAACCTCAGGTGTTTGTTTTGATGGGGGAAGAATTAAGAAATGGAGTGGGTGAAAAGACCGATCAGCTGAGGGCACTGATGACACGGTCAAAGTAGGATGCTGCTTCAGCAGACACCATGGAGCAGTCACCTTTGACAGTTGCCATCTTGTTGTAGCGCTGCTGGAGCATGGAGTTGCTCTCTGCAACCTGGGCCTCCGTGTTGGTCTCATTGATGTGGGCCAGGGTGGATGTCTTCATAATGGCCACAGCACGAGCTTGGGATGTGAGGGGCACACCCAGGGCGATGTAGGTCTCCTTCAGTCCGTTCAGGCAACGGTCATCCAGGACAGAGGGGTCGCCAGCCAGCAGAGCATAAGCAATGTAGCGGAGAATAATCTCCCCGTCCCGCAGACAAGCAGCCATACGACGATTGGGATAGCAGTTGCCACCTGCTTGAATCAGACCTGTGTTTTCACAGATCATGCCAGCCACTGCATCGGAAACAATGCAGTTGGCGTTACTGGTAATGGCATTGACCGCATCCAGGCGGGTGTTTGCCTTAGCAATGTACTGCTTGAGGGCAGCAATCTCACCAGATCCAATGCAAGCAGTTTTGGCGTCTGCACTCACTGCAGCGCGGGAAAAGGCATCGAGCATGGGAAAGTAGAAGCTCCAGAGCTGTTGAGGGAAGTGAATTCTCGGCAATTCATGGGGCTGTAAGGCCGAGACTGGAAATCAGCTTATTTCGTCAAGCCACGGTATCCCCAACCCACCCCTGGCTTTCGCAAGCTTTCTTTACGGGACGGTCCATGGTGAGCCTTCTGAAGGGGCGGGCAAGCTAAATGAAACCTTGAGGCCAGAATGTGAGCCTTCAACCTTGAAATCCACCACCATGACTCAGTCTGACTCTGCTGCTTCCCTTAAGGATTTGGAAAGCACCTACCAAGAGCTGAGCACCTATCGAGACCGCCTGGCTGCAGACGTGCTGGCCATGGGTCAGAAGCTCAAGCTGCCCCGCCCCATGGTGGAGAAGAACATTGCCCAGCATGAAGAGCTGAACCATTTGAATGGGGTGCTGAAGCAGCTGGAAGCCCAGATTCAAGCCCTGAGAAACTAAGGCACCAGCCTCTCCCCCCTTTGCCCGCTCCTTGCTGTTTCGTCATGAACGACTCCAATATCAGGCCCCAGGCTTCCCTTTCAGCCCGTGCTCTGACCCTAATTCCCAAAGCCAGGATTCTTGGCCTACCAGGAGATCCACGGCTGAGCTTTGAGCAGCGCAACATTTTTGCTGATGCCGATGAGCTGCGCCGCCAGCTCCATGCCCATGAGCTGGACCTGCTCCGGGGCAATCCCCAGAGCGCCGCCAGCCTGGTGGGTGCCCTACAGCCCCATGCAGAAACCTTGGTTGCCCGGGCCCGCAGCCAACTCCTGGAGGAGCAACCGGAACTGATTCAGCCCGGCGGGGGGCTTTACCCCCCCTTCCGGGCAGCGGCATGCTGGCGTGATCTCTGGCAGTTTCTCCGCTGCGTGCTGTACGGGGCTGCCTCGGGCATTGTGGATTTCACCGCCCCACGAGGGGTCAAGGCCCTGGAGATGCTCTATCAGGAGTTGCAGGTTCCCCTAGGGGCCATGGTGCGAGGTCTTGAGCTGCTCAAGCAGAACACACTCACAACCTGTCCCCAGCAGCCCTCTGCGGATATGCTGATGGCTTGCTTTGACCACCTTATCGGCAATCTGCGAAGCTTTCGAGCTCACCCAGCAGAAGAAAACCTGGCCTGAGAGGGTTATGGTCTGAACCTTAGACCAGCTCATCAAGGGCAGCAACCCCAGGCAATACCTTGCCTTCCAATAATTCCAGACTGGCTCCTCCACCGGTGGAGATGTGGGACATCTGGCTGGCCACACCAGCTTTTTCCACAGCGGCTACGGAATCACCACCGCCAATGATGGTGGTGGCTCCAGCCCTGCTGAGCTGGGCCAAAACCAGGGCAATGTTGTTGGTGCCAGCAGCAAAGGCATCAAACTCAAACACCCCCATGGGGCCATTCCAAATGACGGTGCGACAATCTGCCAGGGCATTTTGAAAAGCAGAAACGGATTCTGGACCTATATCCAGGCCCATCCAGCCATCAGGAATGGCGGTCACAGGAACGGTCTGGCTGGCCGCATCAGCGGCAAAGCGATCTGCCACCACCACATCAGTTGGCAGAAGCAG
>RKSC01000159.1 GCA_007571085.1 Synechococcus sp. PNGco_S_binSS4 | reverse complement strand
CTGTGGTTTAAGGGAAGCCATGGTGTGACTGTCCCATGGGAATGGGATAAGCTGGTGCAGCCCTCTGCGCTCCTGCCCCCATTGCCCCTCTCACCCCTACTGTTTGCTCCCCAGGCCTTGCCTACAACTTGATGGTGGAGATGGGATGACCACGCTGCAAGGAAGTGTCCATGGGCAGCCACCTAGGGAACAGGTGAATCGGCGCACAAAAATTGTCGCCACCATTGGTCCGGCAACGGACAGTGCTCAGCGCATTCAACAGCTGATCCAGGCTGGGGCCACCACCTTTCGGCTGAACTTTTCCCACGGGAGCCATCGTGACCATGCCCTGCGGGTGGCCACCATTCGCCAGGTGAGCCATAAACTAGGTCAAAACATAGGCATTCTTGGGGATTTGCAAGGTCCCAAAATTCGCCTGGGGCGCTTTGAGGATGGGCCCATTCGCCTGGCCAAAGGGGACAGTTTTCAGCTCACATCCCGATCTGTGCCCTGTGACCACACCATCGCTCAGGTCACCTATGGGGGCTTGGCGGAAGAGGTGACCCCAGGTGCACGCATCCTGCTGGATGACGGCAAAGTAGAAATGCGGGTCACCCATGTGGACCTGGGGGAGCAAGCCCTCCACTGCCAAGTGGTTGTAGGTGGAATGCTCTCCAACAACAAGGGGGTCAACTTTCCTGATGTGCAGCTCTCTGTCAGTGCACTCACCGAGAAAGACCGCATTGACTTGCGCTTTGCTCTCCAACAGGGGGTTGACTGGATTGCGGTGAGCTTTGTGCGCAACCCGGAGGACATCGCTGCAGTTAAAGAGCTAATCCGTTGCCATGGCTACAGCACCCCTGTGGTGGCCAAAATTGAGAAATTTGAGGCCATCAACCGTATTGATGAAATCCTGCCCCTCTGTGACGGGGTGATGGTGGCCCGGGGTGATCTGGGTGTGGAAATGCCCCCGGAGGAGGTGCCCTTGCTGCAAAAGGAGCTGATCCGCCAGGCCAATGGCTTCGGTATTCCCATCATTACCGCCACCCAGATGCTGGATAGCATGGCCACCAATCCCCGTCCTACCCGGGCGGAGGTGAGTGATGTGGCCAATGCCATCTTGGATGGCACCGATGCGGTCATGCTCTCCAATGAAACCGCTGTGGGGCAATACCCGGTGGAGGCTGTGGAGATTATGTCCACCATCGCCAAGCGCATTGAGCGGGACTGTCCCCTACCTCAAGTGACAGGGGACTGCCAGCACACCATTCCCAACAGCATTAGCCAGGCTGTCAGTACCATCGCTTCTCAACTGGAGGCAGCGGCCATTGTGCCCCTTACCAAGACCGGTGCCACGGCCCGGAATGTGAGTAAGTTCCGTCCAAAAACCCCCATCCTGGCCATCACTGGGGAGATCAGGGTGGCCAGACAATTGCAACTGGTGTGGGGGGTCTATCCCTTGCTTATTGATACCCAGTCCTCAGGGGACCGCACCTTCACCTTGGCTTTGGGTGTTGCCCAGGAACAGGGCCTTCTCCAGGAGGGAGATTTGGTGGTGCAGACCGCCGGCACCCTCACGGGAGTGAGTGGCTCCACAGACCTGATTCATGTGAGCATAGTGGCTTCAGTGCTGGGTAAGGGATTGGGTGTGGGTCTCAGTTCCGTAACAGCCCGGGCCCGGGTGGCCCACTCTCCCCAGGAGGCACGACACCTGGAACCTGGCGAGGTGCTGGTGGTGGATCAGACCTCTGCGGCCTACCTGGATGTGATTCGCCGGGCAGGAGGGATTCTCACGGAGCGAGGGGGATTACAAAGCCATGCGGCTGTCATTGGTCAGCGGCTGCGCATCCCAGTCATTGTGGGGGTGGAGAATGCCACTCAGGCGGTGCGCCAAGGGGAGGTGATTACCCTGGATGTGCGCCATGGCTTGGTCAAAAGTGGCAGCGGCAAAAAAGAGCTGCTGGAGTCCCATCACTAACCAAATTGCCCCTCCATTGTTTATTAGGTTCTGTTCTATAGGTTTGGCCCATGGCTCTTTCTTGGCGAGAAACTTGGTCTATGGCCTGGAGCGCCTTGCAGGCCAATCGACTGCGTAGCCTCCTAACCACCCTGGGTATTGTCATTGGCAATGCCTCGGTGATCACCTTGGTGGGTGTGGGCCAGGGTGCTCAAAAGCTGGCCAGTGATCAGCTGGGAAGTCTTGGCAGCAACGTGCTGTTTGTGGTGCCAGGGGATAACAGCACCCGCCAGCTCGGTATAAGCACCCCCAAGACCCTGGTGCTGGAGGATGCGGAGGCCATGGCCAGCCAGGTGCCCACCATTAAACGGGTGGCGCCTCAGATTAGCTCTAGGCAAATCCTGCAGGTGAATGGGCGCAGCATCAATGCCTCAGTGTTGGGCGTCACACCCGAATACCTACCAGTACGCCAGCTAGATGTGCAGCGAGGTCGTTTTATTACCCAAACGGATCTGGATGGTAGCCGGTCTGTGGCTGCCCTGGGATCGGCGCTGGTGGCCAAGCTCTCACCCAATGCTGACCCCATAGGCCAACGCATCCGCATTGGCAATCAAAGCTTTGCAATTATTGGCGTGATGGAGGAGAAAACATCCTTCTTCGGTGACGATGAAAACGAAGCGGTCTTCGTGCCCTTGACCACCATGGTCAACCGCATCACTGGTCGTGATTCCACCTATGGCATCTCCTTGAGCATCATCAGTGCAGAGGCCATAGATGCTGACAGCGTTGATGCTGCCAGCTTCCAGATCACCAACCTCCTACGCCAGCGTCACAACATCCTTCAAGAGGATGACTTTTCAGTGCGCACCCAGAAGGATGCCTTGGACATTGTTGGGACCATCACCGGTGGCCTCACCATCTTCCTGGGATTCATCGGTGGCATTTCCCTGCTGGTGGGGGGTGTGGGCATTATGAACATCATGCTGGTGGCAGTGAGCGAGCGCACCGCAGAGGTGGGCCTACGGAAAGCTCTGGGTGCTCGCCGTCAGGATGTATTACTTCAATTTCTGATTGAGGCGGCGGTGCTGGCCAGTTTGGGAGGTGTGATCGGTAGTGGCTTTGGTTTTGGTGCTGTGGTTTTGGTGGCATCGACAACGATCCTGCCCGCATTTGTTGGCCCTGGCATGGTGCTGTTTACGGTGACTCTCTCAGGTGGAATCGGCATCTTTTTTGGTGTGGCCCCAGCTCGCCGTGCCGCCCGCTTAGATCCCATCGTGGCCCTGCGTCGTTTGTAAGACACGTCATTTGTAAGACAGCAGGGGTACTAGGACGACTAGGGGACAATGGAGTGTTGCCAATCCCTGGGAGCCTCCCCCATCACTGGCTCCTGCCATTTACATTGTGTAAACTCCTTCAGAAAGCCATGAACAACCGTTGGCGGGTCCTTGCACTGTGGTTTATCCCTGTCATGGTTGCCTTGGTGCTCATCTGGCAGGTGGCCAGCAAGAATGACACCACAGAGACAGGGGTCAATCCCCCTGTTGAAGTGCGCAATGTGGCCAGTGGGCGCATGAACTATGGCCGTTTTCTAGACAGCCTGGCAGCGGGCCGAATCAATGCAGTGGATGTATTTGATGGGGGCCGCACTGCTATCGTGGAAGCTACGGACCCTGACTTTGGCCATGGGCAGCGCCTGCGGGTGGACCTACCTGGCTTAGGTCCGGATCTGCTGAATCAGCTGAAGGAGCAGCACATCAGCTTTGATGTTCACCCCCCACGGCCTTCCTCGCCAGTGTGGGGAGTGCTGGGCAACATGCTGCTGCCCCTCTTGCTCATAGGTTCCTTAATACTCCTGGCACGGCGTTCCAGTGGTCTTCCTGGTGGGCCAGGACAGGCCATGCAGTTCAGCAAGTCCAAGGCCCGCTTCATGATGGAGGCAGAAACTGGTGTCACCTTTGACGACGTGGCCGGTGTGGAAGAGGCCAAGCAGGACCTGAAGGAAATTGTCACCTTCTTAAAAACACCGGAGCGCTTTACCGCAGTTGGGGCCCGCATCCCTAAGGGAGCCCTATTGGTTGGCCCTCCAGGTACGGGCAAAACCCTGTTAGCTAAGGCCATTGCCGGGGAGGCTGGCGTGCCATTTTTCTCCCTATCTGGCTCCGAATTTGTGGAGATGTTTGTGGGAGTGGGAGCCAGTCGGGTGCGGGATCTGTTCAAAAAAGCCAAGGACAATTCCCCTTGCTTGATCTTCATTGACGAGATTGATGCTGTGGGTCGTCAGCGGGGTGCTGGCATGGGTGGGGGCAATGACGAGCGGGAGCAAACCCTCAACCAAATCCTCACGGAGATGGATGGCTTTGAGGGCAATTCTGGGATCATTGTGCTGGCTGCCACCAACCGTCCTGATGTGCTGGATTCGGCTCTCTTGCGTCCCGGTCGCTTTGATCGCCAAGTGACCGTGGATCCACCAGATATCAAAGGACGCCTGGCCATCCTTGAAGTTCATGCCCGGGACAAAAAATTGGCGGAGGACCTCTCCTTAGAATCCGTTGCCCGGCGCACCCCAGGTTTCACTGGAGCTGATCTGGCCAATCTGCTCAATGAGGCTGCCATTCTCACTGCCCGTCGCCGCAAGCTGGAGATTGGTTTGGTGGAGGTGGATGATGCTGTGGATCGGGTCATTGCTGGCATGGAGAGGCAGCCCCTCACCGATGGCCGCAGCAAACGGCTCATTGCCTACCACGAAGTGGGTCATGCCCTGGTGGGCAGCCTGCTACAGGACCATGATCCGGTGCAGAAAGTGACCCTCATCCCCCGGGGGCAGGCCCAGGGCCTCACATGGTTTTCCCCTGACGAAGAGCAGGAACTGGTCTCCTGCTCCCAACTGAAGGCACGGATCATGGGCGCCTTAGGGGGAAGGGCAGCAGAGCAAATTGTCTTTGGTCAGGCCGAGATCACCACAGGGGCGGGAGGTGATTTTCAACAGGTGTCCACCATCGCCCGACAAATGGTGACCCAGTTCGGCATGAGTGACATGGGTCCCATCTCCTTAGCTAGCCAAGACCGGGAGGTGTTCCTGGGTCGGGACTTGATGATCCGCAGTGCCATGTCCAATGCCAGTGCCCGCAATGTGGATCAGCAGGTTTTCAATCTGGTTCATCAGCTCTATCAAGACACGGTGGCCCTACTCAGCCAATACCGGGAATGCATGGACCGGGTGGTGGATGTGTTAATTGAGCAAGAAAGCCTCAACGGTGAAGAGTTCACCAGCATCGTTGCAGAATATGCAACCCTTCCAAAGAAAGAACGTTTCTCCCCACTGTTGGCCAGCTAAGGGGTGGCTCTTAGCCAGAGTGGGGGAGCATTATGTCCTGGCGAGCACTTTATGGATCATTCCTATAGCCCTAAACAACCTCTCGATGGTAAGGGCTCCACAGGACCCACCAATCCTCTGGAAGCCTTTAGTTCCTATCAAGGCCTGGACTGGACGCCCCAGCGTCTGGTCTTTCACCAGAATCTGGAGTCCTTCGCCGATAAGGTGCTGCTGCTGGTGGCTCTCCAGGGCAGTGGCAAGATCAATCAGGAACAAGCCTTCTACCGCATTCGTGGGCTTTGGAAAGAGCTGAAGCGCAGCAAGCATGACCTGCTGGATTGATCCCCGTAGGGATGGGAATGCAGCCAATTGGCAGCCATGGAAATCTCCCGCCTGCCTGTGGGACACCATCTAGGCCATGGATGGCTGTTCTGTAACCGGTTGCCCTTGGCCTAGCACCTGGTCAATCAGTCCATAGCGAAGCGCCTCTTCAGAAGACATAAAAAAGTCCCGATCCGTATCCTCTTCAATGCGTTCCAAGGGTTGCTTGGTCACCTCTGCCAGCACTTGATTTAGCTGGGAACGAAGGGAGAGGATCTCCTGGGCCTGGATCTTGATGTCACTGGCTTGTCCCTGGGCCCCACCCAGGGGCTGGTGGATCATGATTCGTGCATTGGGCAAGGCTAGACGCTTGCCGGGCTCACCAGCTGCCAGGAGAAAGGCACCCATGGAGGCGGCAAGACCAACACAGACTGTCTGCACATTTGGCTTCACATGCCGCATTGTGTCGTAGATGGCCAAGCCGTCGTAAACCGTGCCCCCGGGAGAATTGATGTGAAGGAAAATGTCCTTCTCCGGATCATCGGCCTCCAGGAACAGAAGTTGCGCCACCACTTGGTTGGCAGACTCAGCCGTCACCTCCCGTAAAAAGATGACCCGCTCCCGCAAAAGACGGGAATAGAGGTCAAAAGCCCGCTCACCACGCCCGGAGTCTTCAATTACGATGGGTATCATGGGGCAGGCCCACTGGGTTTTCAACAGGATTTTGATTCTAACAAGGCTCAACGGTGCCGTGCAGCAAACCTAAACAGGGCAGCAGCAGCGCTAGGGTTAGGGCCTGACAAGCTGAACCAGGGTGAGCGAGCGCCCCACCATCTCAGATACGAAGCGATCCTTCCACACCTGCTTTGATCGGGTGATCGCCCCCGCCTATCGGCAAGTGGTTGATGAACTGCTGGTGGAGCTGAATCTCTTGCTCTTCCAGCAGAGTTTTCACCAAGACACCATCTTTGCCACAGGCCTCTGCCAAACCTTTGACAGCTTCATGGAGGGGTATTCTCCAGAAAAGCAGAAGGAGGAGATTTTCCAGGCCATCTGCTCAGCTGTGGGTTTGAATGCTGGGGCTATCCGCGCAGAAGTGCACCAGGCCTGGCAGTCCGTGGCAGGCCAGGATCGGAATGGGGTGCGCCAAT
The DNA here is from genome assembly GCA_007571085.1 of Synechococcus sp. PNGco_S_binSS4. GTDB lineage: Bacteria > Cyanobacteriota > Cyanobacteriia > PCC-6307 > Cyanobiaceae > Synechococcus_B. The sequence continues at coordinate 7,068 of RKSC01000159.1, read as the reverse complement.
GGTCCAGCAGCAATGAACAGACTCCAGCTGTGGTGCGTCAGTTTTTGGAGCGGGTTCAGCAGCCTGGCTTTCACTACAACCGCCTGCAGGCCGTGGGCTTGATCACCTTAATTGAGGTGGCTGTGGGCATTGATCCGGAAGATGCCACTGCTGCGGCAAAGGCAGCCAAACAGCTGGCAGCAGATGTGGGTCTGGCCCAAGAGCGCTTTGATAAAGACGTGGACCTTTACCGGAGCAATCTGGAAAAGATGGCCCAGGGTCTGGAGGCCATGGAAGAAGCTGTTGCAGCGGAGCAGCGTCGCCGCCAACGGCAACGCCGCCAGGAGGCGGAAGCCAGCAGCACCAACCAGAATCCCTCATCCGGTGAATCACCCGATGATGCTGGTGATGGTCCCCTGGCAGCTACCCCCTCCAGCTCCTCCAGCTGAATGCTGGCTATCCGGTTCTTAGGCTTCCAGTTTTTAGTCTCCAGTACTGACCAATGGTTCAGCTGCACCAGCTTTAGAGCCCTCAAGCATCAGCTTGCTTGCCCCCAGCTCCGCCTCCGGAGGAATTGGGTACTGGCCATCAAAACAGGCGGTGCAAAAGGGCTGATCCTGCTGCTGAGTGGCCTTCAACATGCCCTCCTGGCTCAGGTAGGCAAGGGAATCCGCCTCTAGGTGCTGGCGGATTTGCTCCAGGGGTAGGCGGGCGGCGATTAGTTGGTCTTGAGTGTCGGTGTCAATGCCGTAATAGCAGGGGTGGGTTACGGATGGGGAGCTAATGCGCATATGCACCTGGCTGGCCCCAGCCTCCCGAATGGCCTTCACCAATTTGCGGCTGGTATTGCCCCGCACAATGGAGTCGTCCACCACCACCACCCGCTGATTGGCCAGCACATCAGGCAGGGGATTCAGCTTGAGGCGAATGCCCACTTCCCTCACCCCCTGGCTGGGCTGGATAAATGTGCGGCCCACATAGCGATTTTTCACCAAACCCTCTGCATAGGGAATGCCACTGGCATCGGCAAAACCTATGGCTGCTGGAATACCAGAGTCCGGCACGCCAATCACCAAATCTGCCTCCGCCGGGGATTCCTCCGCCAACACCTTCCCCAGCTGCCGTCGATAGCTGTATAGGGACTTGTCAAAGAAGTTGCTGTCGGGCCGAGCAAAGTAGATCATTTCAAAAATACAGAGCCGTGGTGTGGCCTCACACCAACGGCGGCGCTCTGGTGCAGTGGCGCCGGGGCGGAACCAGATCAGCTCACCTGGAGCCACACTGTCATGGAATTTGGCACCCACAATGTCCAGGCCACAGGTTTCACTGCTGACAACCCAGCCATCCTGCGCCATTTCCTCCAGGCGGCCAAACACCAGTGGGCGAATGCCATGGGGATCCCGCAAGGCAAATAGACCATCTGGGGTGCCAATGCTGAGGCTGTAGGCACCTCGACAGTGGCCCGCTGCGGTGGCCAGGGCCTCTGGCCAGTCCGCACCACCATCCACCGCCTCTTGAATCAGCAAAGCAATGAGCTCGGAATCCGTGCTGGAGAGGGACTCCACACCCCGGGCAGCCATGGCATGGCTCAGTTCAGTGGTATTCACCAGGTTGCCGTTGTGGGCCATGGCCATGGGTCCCAATCGGGTCATGAGCACCACGGGTTGAGCATTGCAGATGCGACTGCTGCCGGTGGTGGAGTAACGGGTGTGGCCAATGGCCAGCTCACCCGGCAGTCGGGACAAAATATCTTGGTCGAAGACCTGGCTCACCAAACCCATCTCCTTATGGAGACGCACCTGTTCCCCTTGAAAAACCGCAATCCCTGCTGATTCCTGCCCACGGTGTTGCAGGGCATAGAGCCCAAAATAGGTGAAATTGGCAACATCTAGCCCTGGTGCCAAAATCCCATAGACCCCACAGGCTTCCCTGGGGTGATCATCCGTGGTATCAGCCCTCAGGTTGCCATTCAGGGGAGGCAAAGAAACATTAGGCAGATCTGATCCATGAAGAAGAGGTTGTCTGTTCCAAAGGCTGGTTGTTGAGGCGGCGAGGAATGGCCTGCTCATCAATCTTCATTAAGTGCCCTAACTCTGACACCAGCCATGGTTGATCTCCCACCCTGACTTCCAAGATGGGTTCTGCAGTTACTACACCTAAGTGTTCACAGGGCACCCTCCCAGCTGCAGCGGTCTGTTGCAAGGTTTCACTTTGGTGGGGAGGCAGGCTGATGAGCACCCGGGCACCTCCTTCAGCAAACAGCAAGGCATCTGGCCGTTGGCTGGTGGTTGCCGGTAGCTGCACCCGGGCACCCCGTCCCCCCTTAAGGCAGCTTTCCACTAAGGCCACCAGCCAGCCGCCAGCCCCTGCATCATGGGCTGCAGTGACCACACCGGAGCGAATCAGGGATCGCAGCAGACCCTGCAGGGCCACTTCCAGTTCCAGGTCTTGTCGGGGAGGGCGGCCGGTGGTGAGGCCATGGATGGTGGCCAGATAGCTGCTTCCAGCCAAGGAGACCCGGGGCTCAACAGCCGTAAGGGATACCCCCAGCAGCCAGATCTCCTGTTCCCCTGCAGGCCAACCCATGGTTACGGTCTGGCGGTGGTCTTCAATGAGGCCCACCATGCCAATGACAGGGGTGGGCTGGATGGGGTAGGCGGTGCCATTGGGCTGACGGGTTTCGTTGTATAGAGAAACATTCCCACCGGTTACCGGGGTATTGAGGGCACCACAGGCTTCAGCAATGCCCTGGCAGGCCTTGGCCAAGGTCCAGTAGCCATGGGGTGTTTCTGGAGAAGGGAAGTTGAGGTTATTGGTAATTGCCATGGGTTCAGCACCCACACAGCTGAGATTGCGGGCCGCTTCCGCTACTGCCGCCTTGCTCCCCTCCTGGGGATCTAGGGCCACCCAGCGGTTGTTGCAGTCCACGGTCAGCCCTAGGGCCCGCTGGGTTGGGACCATGGCTTCAGGACCACATTGAGGACGCAGACGAATCACGGCAGCATCGGCAGCACCAGGACCCCAAATGGTGTTGCCTTGCACTTGCTGGTCGTATTGCTGATAGATCCAACGCTTGCTGGCAATGGTGGGATCATCAAGAAGGGTCTCTAGCACTTGCAACCAACTGCGTTGTCCTTCAGGTGTCTGGATGCCATCAGCAGAGGCAGGGGGCAACTGCTCCGGGCCCCATGCCCAGGCAGAGCGCAGGGCTGCAGGCACCTCCTGGGACAGGTTGCGGTGGATCACCGGCGTGTCATGGGCCAGGGCTGCTGCGGGTACGGAGGCAACCGTTTCCCCATGGTGCAGGATTTGCACCATGGGCTCCTCCAGCACCTGGCCCACCACCGCCCCATGGAGACCCCAGCGGTGGAAGTAGGCCATGACGGCCTCCTCCCGTCCCGCCTGAACCACCAGGAGCATGCGCTCCTGGGATTCGGAGAGCAGATACTCATAGGCGGTCATTCCCTGCTCCCGTGCGGGCACCCGATCCAAATCCAGGGCAATGCCCACCCCGCCAGCGGCGGCCATCTCGGCACAGCTGCAGGTGAGTCCAGCGGCACCCATGTCCTGGGCAGCAATCACATCACCGCTGTGGAATGCCTCCATACATGCCTCAATCAAGCACTTCTCAAAAAACGGGTTGCCCACCTGCACCGCTGGCCGGTCCTCTTGGGACTGTTGTGACAGCTCGGTGCTGGCAAAACTGGCTCCGCCCGTCCCATCCCTTCCCGTGGTGCTGCCCACATAGACCACCGGGTTGCCCACACCACGGGCTGCTGCCGTGACAATGGTGTCGGTCTCCAGAAGCCCTACCGCCATGGCATTGACCAGGGGATTGCCCCTATAGGAAGGATCAAAAGCCACCTCACCACCTACGGTGGGAACACCCACGCAGTTGCCGTAGTGGGCAATGCCAGCCACTACCCCTTCTAGTAAGGAACCATTGCGGGGCTCCTCCGGTGGACCAAAACGCAGGGCATTGAGCAGGGCAATGGGTCGAGCACCCATGGTGAACACATCTCGCAGAATGCCCCCCACGCCCGTGGCAGCTCCCTGGAAGGGCTCAATGGCGGATGGGTGGTTATGGCTTTCAATTTTGAAAACCAGCTTTTGGTTGTGTCCCAAATCCACCACGCCGGCATTTTCCCCAGGTCCCACAAGGATGTGGGCACCGGTGGTGGGGAATTGTTTTAGCAGGGGGCGGGAGTTCTTATAGCAACAGTGCTCCGACCACATCACGCCAAACATGCCCAGCTCTGTGGGGTTGGGATGGCGGCCCAGCTGTTCCACAATCTGGTCATACTCAGCCGGGCTAAGGCCCTGCTGCTGAATGTGGTCTGCAGAACAGGGGGCAGAGGAGGGCATGGGCATGGGAGTAGGCAGAGCATCCTGGCCAGCTGAGTCTGGCGGACCAGGTGGGGGGAGAAGGTGCCCTCAAAGCCATGGCTTCTGGTCAGGCTCCTGGATCTCCCTGTCCTGGTGAGGGGACGATGGTTGCCTATGGGGAGGGTGCTCCCATGCATCCCAAACCTCCCATTCAGACCCACCGGCACCTGCTGGAGAATTATGTTCACCGGGTATATCCCGCTGCCCCTGCCGCCTGGGGGGAGGAATGTCCCCATGGTGGGATTGGGGCCATGGGGCGTTTTGCAGCCAGTCTTCCAGCTGTTGCCCCACCTGGGCAGTGGTCTCCTGGAACCGCCCTCGCCAGTACTGGCTGGTCTGCACTGCTTTGCTACCCAGGCCAGCCCGGGCCAAAGGCAAGTCATCCAAGGTGTCCACAGCAACCACAACCTGGCCCGGCTGTTGATCCACAATGATGGTTGGCTCCAGGCGCCAACGGCTTGTGCCCGGCAGGCGGGGGTCATTGCGGGCCACCAAATAGTGGCCAATGGCACCCGTCTTCAGGTTCACCACGGCATCAACCAACCGTCCCATGGCCAGGCTCCCCTGGCTGTAGAGATGGGCACCCATGAGGGTGGGTAGTAGGTCCAGGGTGCTTTGCTCAGTCTGGGATGGTGTTCCACTCACCACTGCCAGATTCCCCTGCAGGCGCCCCAACTGGTTGAGGCGCCATACGGAGCGGGCCGTCCCAAAGCTGGTGGGGCAACTGGCCCAGCCCAACACCCGATGGGCCGGTGGATGCATCCACACCTGATGGCCCGTGCCGTGATCCACCCCATGGTGGTCCTGAACCCGGGCTCGCAACAGGGTGCTAACCAGAAGCTCTTGAGGCAGGGTCATGGTGATTTAGCAGTGCGCCAGCGTTCCACGCTGATGGAACCCGTAAAGCCGGGGATAGGGGGATGACATTTGCGCAGGACTAGGCGGATTGTTCGGGAACCAAAGAGCTGCTCCATCCGATCCAGAATGCGCTCTGAGAAACACTCCACCGTGTGACACACCACCTGCTCAGCACAGGTTTGGATGGCGGCAATGGCATGGCCATAGTCCACGGTGAGGTTTAGATCGTCCGATTGGCCAGGGGGAGCCAGGTCAAGCCAAATGGTCAGGTCCAGGGCAAACCACTGCCCCAGACTCCGTTCTTCGGGCAACACGCCCACCCGTGCCCAAATCTTAAGTCCTTCCACATGGACTGCATCTCCAAGGATTGTCTCCCGCAGGTGCTGCTCCATGGATCTCAGCTATTCAGCAAATTCTGGTGGGAGAAGGACTGATCACCACGGGCAAAGGGGGCCACGGTGTGGCCATGGCCCCGAAGCCGGTAGCGGTAAGTGACCAGTCCCTCCAGGCCCACAGGCCCTCGGGGAGGCATGGTTTGGGTGCTGATGCCCACCTCTGCACCAAGGCCATAGCGGAAGCCGTCAGCAAAGCGGCTGGAGCAGTTGTGGAAAACCCCGGCACTGTCCACAGCACCTAGAAAACGCTCAGCAGCAGCACCATCCTCTGTGCAGATCACATCCGTATGACGGGAACCATGGCGGCGGATGTGGTTAATGGCCTCTTCCATGTCTTCCACCACCCGCACCGCCAGCATGAGATCCAGATATTCCTGTCCCCAATCCTCTGGGGTGGCAGCCTCCGGCACACCTAAGGCCATGGCCTGTTCATCACCCCGCAATGTGACGCCAGCAGCGGTGAAAGCTTGAATGGCAGGGGGCAAAAATTGCGCCGCCACCTGCTGATGCACCAGAAGGGTTTCAATGGCATTGCAGGCGGCTGGATACTGTATTTTGGCATCCATGGCCACGGCAATGGCCATGGGGATGTTCACCTGCTGGTCCACATAGAGATGACAGACCCCATCGGCATGGCCCAGCACCGGGATGCGGGTGTGCTCCTGGATATAGCGGACAAAGGCATTGGAGCCCCGGGGCACAATCAAATCCACCAGCTCATCCAGCTGCAGCAAGGTGGTGATCTCCCCACGGCTGGTGAGCAGATCCAGGCTGTTGGGATCCACGGAACTCTTGGCTAGGCCCTCCTGTAGGGCTGTGAAGATGGCTTGGCAGGTGTTCAATGCTTCCCGGCCTCCCTTCAGCAGGGCACCGTTACCGGAGCGAATGGCTAAGGCAGCAATTTGAATCACCGCGTCGGGGCGGGATTCAAAGATGACCCCCAACACCCCCAGAGGTACGCTCACCCGCTCCAGATTCAGCCCGGGCGCCAGTTCCCGATGGAGCTGAAGACAACCTAGGGGGTCTGGCAGGGCAGCCACCTCCTGCAAGCCACGGATGCAGCCAGCTAATTTAGCTCCATTCAGTTTGAGGCGGGCCAGAAGGGGTGCTGCCAGGCCCTCCTGTGTGGCTCCATGGCAATCCAACTGATTGGCTGCCAAAATGGCCCCTTCGTGCCGCCTCAATGCAGTGGCCATGGCCTGTAATGCTGCCGAGCGTTGGGCATCACTGCACTGGGCTAGCTCCAAGGCACTGCGTCGCACCCGTTGGGCCCGGCTCAGCAGCTCCGTTGAAGAACTGGTAACGGTCAAAACTTGTTGACTACAGAAAAGCCTTTACAATAATGACACCTGCTCCAACTCATCTGGTTCTGGCCGTGGACAATCACAACCAATCTGATGCCATATGACCACATGCCTTGATCCCATGTACCTCATCCCCCCTGCCACAG
>RKSC01000150.1 GCA_007571085.1 Synechococcus sp. PNGco_S_binSS4 | reverse complement strand
GTGGATCGCTTGGAATTGCTGGGCTCACGAAGAGACAACACAATGGCCATGGAGGCAGAAGAGGCCCCCTCAGCTGAGAACTCTGCTGAGAACAGGGAAGAAGAGGTTCCCTTTTAACCATGGCCCCAGCCAGGCCCGGTTTAGCCCCTCAAAGGTGGGTGCTACGGCTACGCCGTAGCATCCGCAGCAGGAGAAACAACCCCAAGCTGAGCACAGCCACCACCAGGATCACCTTGGCCACATCAGCAATGGGCTCCAGCCAATGCTCCACCTTCTGATAGCCCTCCCCCAGGGCCATTCCAGCCACGGTGAGCATTAAGGTCCAGAGGAAGCTGCCCATGGTGGTCCACAGCAAAAAAGGGGGCAGAGGCATCAACTCAATACCCGCAGGCACAGAAATCAAGGTGCGAATGCCTGGCACAAGACGCCCCCAAAACACCACGGCATTACCGTGCTTCTCAAACCAGGTGCGGGTACGGCTCAGCTCCGCTGGGGAAATACCTAACCAGCGCCCATGGCGCCCCAGCCAAACCTCAAGCCGTTGCTCATTCACCAGCCGGCCAATGCCATACCAGGGCAGGGCACCCACAACAGTACCCAGCAATCCCGCCAACACAACGGGAACCAGCTGTAGGACCCCCTGCTGCACATAGAACCCACCCAAGGGCATTATCAACTCTGAAGGGATGGGGGGGAACAGATTTTCCAGGAACATGGCCATAAAGATGGCTCCGTAACCCAGCCATGGGGAGGCAGCCACCGCATCCCCAATCAGGCGGGGAAGGGCCGTAAGGACAGCGCCCAGATCCATAGATACAAGACCTCAGTAACGGTAGTGATCAGGCTTGAAGGGGCCAGTCACGGGCACACCAATGTATTCAGCCTGTTGAGGGGTGAGCTGGGTGAGCTGGGCACCAATGCGCTCCAGGTGCAAGCGGGCCACCATCTCATCCAGTGAACGGGGGAGCAGATGCACCTGCCTTCCGTAGCGCTCACTGTTGCGGAACAATTCCATCTGGGCCAACACTTGATTGCTGAATGAGTTAGACATGACAAAGCTGGGATGCCCTGTAGCACAGCCCAAGTTGACCAATCGCCCTTCAGCAAGGAGAATAATACGCTTGCCATCGGGAAAAATTACATGATCCACTTGGGGTTTAATGTTTTCCCACTGCAAATCAGCCAAAGAAGCCACATCAATTTCATTGTCAAAATGGCCAATGTTGCAGACAATTGCTTCATTTTTGAGCTGCTCCATATGGGCGCGGGTGAGTACATTGATGTTCCCCGTTGCAGTCACAATAATATCGACAGTATTGCAAACATCTTCTACACGTACAACCCGGTAACCTTCCATGGCCGCCTGCAAAGCACAAATGGGGTCGATTTCTGCAACCATAACTGTTGCTCCCAGGCCACGGAGGGACTGGGCTGAACCCTTGCCCACGTCTCCATAACCAATAACCAGGGCAATTTTGCCCGCAATCATCACATCCGTAGCCCGTTTAATTCCATCCACAAGGGATTCCCGACAGCCATAAAGATTATCGAATTTACTCTTGGTGACAGAGTCATTCACATTGATGGCAGGGAAGGGAAGCTCACCACTCTTTTCCAGTTGATAGAGGCGAGCCACACCGGTGGTGGTTTCTTCACTCACCCCGCGAATGTTGCCAGCAATGCGCCCATAAAAGCCATGGTCCTTCTCCAGCCGCTGGCGGATGACGGGAAACAATGCCTGCTCCTCTGCATTGCTCGGCCTGTCAAGCACCGTGGAATCCTGCTCAGCCCGGCAGCCCAGCATGAGCAAGCCGGTGGCATCTCCCCCGTCATCCAAGATCATATTGGGGGTGCCACCATCCTGCCACTCCATGATCCGATGGGTGAAGGCCCAGTACTCCTCCAAGGACTCCCCCTTGAAAGCAAAGACGGGAATGCCCCGGTCCGCCATGGCTGCTGCCGCATGGTCCTGGGTGGAGAAAATGTTGCAGGAGGCCCAACGCACTTGGGCCCCCAAGGCCACCAGGGTTTCTATCAAGACAGCAGTCTGGATGGTCATATGCAGGCTGCCGCAGATGCGGGCCCCCCGCAGTGGCTGCTCAGGACCATATTGACGACGCAGGGCCATTAGTCCAGGCATTTCTGTCTCGGCAATACGGATTTCCTTGCGCCCCCAGCTTGCCAAGCTGATGTCAGCTACAGCATGGTCTTGCCATTGGGCCGCTCCAGTAGCAGGTATGGGTGTTGGTGAAGAGGCAAGCATGGGTAACCGTCCCGGAACAATGGCTTGGAGCGGAGGTATGAAAATCCCAGGCTCCTAAAGGGGTGACCCTAGCTCAATGGGCCATGGCTTGGGGATGGTTTTCCCCTTATCCTTCAGACCGGTGGAGAAGCTCAAGGAGGTGTGAACCCCATTCCCCTGCCCAATGCGGAGGCCACACAAGGCTATGGACACCGTCTTGCTGGAGAGCTGCTGAGCAACGGTGCAGCAGGTGGTGTGGTGCTGTTGTTGCAGGGTGGCCTTGGTGTGGGCAAAACCTGCCTAGTGGGTGGCATTGCCCAGGCCCTGTCCATTGGGGAACCCATCACCAGCCCCACCTTTGCCCTGGCCCAGCACTACCAGGGGCACTGGCACAATCAACCCCAGCCCTTGATCCATGTGGACCTCTATAGGCTGGAGCACCATGGTGCTGCTGACCAGCTGTTTTGGGAAGAAGAAGAGCTGGCCTGCCAGGAAGGGGCCCTACTGGCGGTGGAGTGGCCTGAGCGCTTGAGCAAATGGCCCCACCATGCTTGGCACCTGCAGCTGCAGATGGTCCCCCATGGCCGTTTGGCCATGTTGGGGCGTACCTAGCTAGATGGTGGCCTGCTGGTCCAGAAATGCCTCCACAGCCTCCACATCCGGTTGGGGATCAATGGCACCTGCCCCGGTGCAAACCATGGCACCACAAGCACTGGCAAAAGCCATGGCCTTGGCCACAGCACCTGATGGGGGTTGCTCCAGCAACTGGGGCCCATGGACCAGCTGGTGAAGCAGTCCTGCTAGGAAAGCATCCCCAGCCCCGGTGCTATCCACCACGGAGACTGGATAGGCGGGCTGATGACCTTTACAGCCCCCCATCCACCAGGACACCCCATGGTGCCCAGCGGTCACCACTACTGCAGGCCGCTGGGGCAATGCCATGGCAATGGCCTGGGGGTCCTGCTGACCCAACAACCACTCAGCCTCCTCAACTGCAAGCTTGAGCAACTGAACCCGCTCCAGCAGTGGTGCAATTCGTTGCCGGGCTAAGGATTCACCGCAAGGCCAAAACGTGGGTCGCCAGTTCACATCCAGAGCCAGGTTGACTTGCTGGGCAGTGGCCATGGCCATGGCCTCCTCCAGTGCCTCCCCAGCATTAGGGCTAGACAGGGGGATGGTGCCAAACAGTAACCAACGAGCTGATTGGAACAGGGAAGCTGGGATCTGGTCTTTGGCAAGGGCCATATCGGCAAAACCCGTGCCACCATCCCCTCGGAAGCCTCCAAAATCCCGCTCACCGTTGCCCTGCCGTTGCACTAGAACAATCCGTGACGGGTGCTGTTCATCCCACTGCAGCCCCCGCTGATCCACTCCCCGCTCCTGAAACATTTGAGCAAAAGCCCTGCCCACCGCATCCCGCCCCACCCGGCCCAGAAAACCAGTGGCAATGTTGAGCCGGGCCAGTCCACAGCACACATTGGCAGGGGCACCACCTAGGTAATCTTCCCCCCCTGCAGCAGGGTCTCCCCCTGGTGGACCAAGGCGATCCAGCAAGGCTTCTCCGCAGCAGATCACATGGGGCATGTTTTGGGTCCTCATTCTCTAGGGGAAAGTAGGGTGGAATGGTCCTACCGTTGTAGGACTATGGATCTGCGTGAGGAATGCCATGGGGACGCTGCAGCCATAGGGAACCTCCATGGGCAAGCCTTCCCCACCCAGGAGGAAGCCAGATTGGTTGATCGCCTGCGTGGGGCGGGCCGCGTAGCAGTGTCTTTGGTTGTGGTGATTGAGGAGCCCATCGTTGGGCATGTGCTGTTTTCACCGGTCACCGTGGAGATAACCCTTCACGGCAGCAGTAGCTACCTTGTCCAGCAGGGACTGAACCTGTGCCGGTCACGGGGCTAGGCCGGGGTTGTGGTGTTAGGGGCACCAGCCTACTACGGGCGTTTTGGGTTTGTGCGGGCCAGTGAACACGGGCTAACCAGTGCTTACGGTGATGGACCTGAGTTTCAGGTGGCAGAACTTCAGCCAGGAGCGCTGGAGCAGATCCGAGGCAAAGTAAGCTTTGCAACCGAATTTCTGCAAGCCGATGGGCACTTGCCATAAGTTGGTGGGGTGTTTGCTTCCATAAACAAACCTATCTTTAGAATTGAATTAATCTGTAAATCCCCTATCAGATTGCCCCTGACTATGGTCGACGAACGCTTTGAAGATACTTTGGAATACATATTTAGAGAAACCAAACTGAGCTGACGTGACCCGATTCTCACTCAAACATTAAGATTTGTCAAGATTCCTATGAAGCCCCACAGTCCCTTCTCTTGCCTGTCACAGTAGAGCTTCACAACCCCACACCTTCACGTCTTTGCTGCGGATTGCGGCCATCTCTCGGTTTGCTACACTACCTTCACGTCTTTCCATGTTCCCTCTCTACGCCCTTCTAAGCATCCTATCTCCTCTTTCAGGACATGTGCCCATGACACTTGCAACAGCTCCTGACCAGCCACGTAGCCCTGAAATAGGAATCATAGTCCCCGACACCCCCACAGACCTAAGAGCTACGGCTATGGGTAATTCTGTGGAGCTGACTTGGACTTACCACATTTCCGATACCACGGATAACGGCATTACTGGCTTTGAGTACGAAGTTATCGACGGCCTGTGGTTACCTATGGAAGGAGCTAATGGTTTTTCTACTAAGTACTTGGTGACCGATCTTAAGTATGGAACCACCTATAACTTTAGAATTAGAGCGGTTTATGCTAATTCTAGAAGTATTCCGTCCAATGTAGCTTCTGTTACTATTGTAGAAC
>RKSC01000042.1 GCA_007571085.1 Synechococcus sp. PNGco_S_binSS4 | reverse complement strand
CAGCAAACTCCCGCACGGGCATCCGTTTCAGATAGCCACCACTGGTGAGCAGCACCACAGAGCGCTCATTGGCAATAAGGTCAATGTCATCTAGATCCCCCTCCCTATCAAGGATCTCCGTGCGTCGCTCCGTGGCAAAGCGGGAACGCAGTTGATCCAGTTCTGTGTGAATAATGGCGCTGATTCGTTCACGGCTGGCCAAGATGTCCCGGTAGTCGGCAATTTTTCTGAGCAGATCCCCATGCTCCAGGCGGACCTTATCCGCCTCAAGGGCTGTGAGGCGCCGTAGCTGCATCTGGAGAATGGCCTCAGACTGTTGCCCACTGAGGCCCAGCCGTTCCTCCAATTGGCTGCGGGCTGTGGGGGTATCAGCAGCAGCGCGAATCAGGCGGATGACCTGATCAAGGTCTATTAGGGCAATGAGAAAGCCCTGCAGCAGGTGGTCCCGTTCCTCAGCTTTGCGGAGCAAGTGGCGGGTGCGCCGCTCAATGGTCTCGATGCGAAAAGCCAGGAAGGTCTCAAGCAGGTGCCGCAGGGTGAGTAGCCGTGGCTCGCCCCCAACTAGAGCCACCATGTTGGTACTGAAGTTGGCCTGGAGAGGGGTGAGCTTGAACAGGTTATTGAGCACCACCTGGCCGTAGGCATCCCGCCGCAGTTCAATGACGATGCGCATTCCCTCCCGGTCGCTTTCGTCGCGGATATCAGAAATTCCTTCCAGCTTTTTCTCATTCACCAACTCGGCAATGCGCTCAATCAGGGAGGCCTTATTCACCTGGTAGGGCAGCTGGGTAATGATCACCGCATCCCGCTCAGGCCGCCCTTTAGGTTGCAGGACTTCCAGGTTGGCCACACCCCGCACCGGAATGGAGCCCCGCCCACTGCCATAGGTTTCCTTAATGCCACGACGGCCCAGGATTTGGCCGCCCGTGGGGAAGTCAGGGCCGGGAATCAGCTGGAGCAGCTGCTGGTCACTCAGCTGGGGGTTCCTAATCAGGGCCTCCAAGCCATCAATCAGCTCGGACAGGTTATGGGGAGGAATGTTGGTGGCCATGCCCACAGCAATGCCTGCTGACCCATTGAGCAAGAGCTGAGGAATGCGGGCCGGCAGCACAGTGGGCTCCTGCTGGGACCCATCAAAGGTGGGTATAAAGTCAACCGTCTCACTTTCAATGTCTTCCAGCAGGGCACTGGTGGTGAGTGGCTGGAGGCGTGATTCTGTGTACCGCATGGCGGCAGGTGGATCATTGTCCACAGAGCCAAAATTGCCGTGGCCATCAATAAGCGGCGCCCGCATGGAAAAGCTCTGAGCCATCCGTACCAGGGCGTCATAAACTGCAGCTTCACCGTGGGGGTGATACTTGCCCAGCACCTCCCCCACCACCCGCGCACACTTGCGAAACGGCCGTTCAGCTGTGAGCCCCAGCTCATACATGGCATAGAGAATGCGCCGATGCACTGGCTTGAGGCCATCCCGGGCATCGGGCAGGGCCCGACCCACGATGACGCTCATGGCGTACTCCAAATAGGAGTGGGACATCTCGCTCCGCAGATCCGTGGGCAGAATGCGCCCTTCACTGCTGGGGCTGGTGCCGGACGATGGGAAGTTAATGGATTCAGGCATGCCGCAGAAACTGGAGCAGACGGTTCACCGGCCGCAGATCAGCGGGGTGACATCCACCATGGGACAGGCTAGCGAAGTTCTCCCTAGGGTTCGTGTCTCCATCATCTCGCCGCACCATTGGGCAATTGCAACAGCGTCAAGTTGCGGGTGATCTGCGGGTGCGCACCAGTGCCCAATTCCGTGCTGATGTGGCCATGGTGGGCTTACAGCAGGCCTTTGCCCAGACCGATGTTCTAGCTGCAGGAAGCTGTGGTGTCAGCACCCAGGCCAGCCTCACCATTGGCTTAGGTCCCTGTGATCCTCCCCTTCAAATTCAACGGGCCCAACTGCATGGTGTGCGTCTGCAGTGCCATGGCAGCAACAACAGCCTCACCATGCCCCTCAGTGGAGGAGACCGACTGGAACGCAGTGGGGCCGCTGTGCTCTGCGACCTACTCAAGGGAGCATCGGTCTCTTTTGTGGCCTCTGGGGAGAAGCGGCCCCAGTTTCCACGGCAAGAATTGGTGACCCAGTTGGATCTAGGTGGCCTGGGCATGACCCGCCTGGTCCTGCCACGGGCCATCAGCGAAAATGGCATTGTGGCGGTCAACAGTGCCCAGATGCGCATCTGGTCGTTCCACGGGCCTCTGCTGGAACGGTTTGGCAATGCCATTTTCACGGCACCCGGAGGACGGAGCATTGGTTTGAGCAGCCCCCACTTGTCCTGCCTGGGTGTGGGCTCCCCTGTCTTTGTGGCTGGTGCCATTGGGGTGGTTGTAGGCCCTGGCATTGGCCATCAGCCCCGCTGCCGCCGCCTACCCCAAGGCCATGCTTTGGCCCCAGGAGCTGTTGCTGCAGTCAGTGTGGACGCTGGTCAATTAAAGCCGGCCTGGTTGCGCCCCTGTTGGTTTGGGGAGTTGGGGGCAGGGGTGATGGTGGCCTTAGCTGCTCCAGTTCCCCTGTGGAGTATGAAGGAAGCAGCGGCGGCAAGCCTGGGAGAAGATCACCTTCAGGCTCCTGTGCTGGATTTTGCCGTCCCCCGACGTGTTCGCCCTGGATTTGGTTGTGTCTCTTACCAAGACCTGCTGGGGGGAAAAATTACCATTGGAGGCCATGGGATTCCCACCGCATCTGTCACCAGCCTGCGTCTCACCGACCAGATCACCGCTGCTCTAGCAGAGCAATTGTGCAATGGGTCTTTCCCCCTGGTTGCCCCCTTTCAGCCCCTTCCAGAGAAGGCAACTTTGACACCCGTTAACAGCTAGGGTGGAGACCACGCGGTGAACAGATTTTCTAAGCTCTGCCAATGGCAGGGCTTAGAGAAGAGGTCTTCTGCTTCATTCCATGAGTACATTCCCCAGCCCAACAGCAACGATGCCGCAGGACACTAAGGATATGTCTGGACAGACTAAAGCCACGGATCAGCTGCCGGATATCATCTCACCAGAATCAACTGTTGCTTCTGGCCAGGGGGAAGGCTCCCCAGAAGGTGGGGAGTTCCAATTTCTGGTCCGTCTGCTCCAAGGTTGGGTGGATCAGCAAGGCTGGCGCTTCTCCGTGAAAGACCTGGGGCGCCCCATCCGCAACTTGCTCTTGCTGCTGTTGGCCTTGATGGTGTTCCAGTTGGTCAGCGGTTTTGCTGCGGCATTGAACCGTATTCCCCTCTTGGGAAACTTTTTAATGCTGGTGGGCTTGACCCAGATCGCCATCTTTACCAAGCGGAATCTGCTTCGCCAATCCGACAGACAGAACCTGCGTAAGGTGATTAACGGGTTGTTGAACGATACCTTTGGTTGAGGGGAACTGCTTTCTCTCCACCTGTCCTGTTTTCTCCTGTGTCCTTGATCAATGTCTGGATGGATGTCTATTGCCCCTCTGCTGATTCAGAGCCTTAGCCGTTTGCTAGGTCTTTATCAGATGATCTTAATCGTCTACATTCTCAGCAGTTGGCTTCCCCCACTGAGAGCCTCGGCTGTGGGACAAATTCTTGCCCAGGTGAGTGAGCCCTATCTGGGTTTGTTCCGGGGGCTGGTTCCCTTTCTTGTGCTGGATGGCATTGATTTTTCCCCCATCTTGGCATTTGTGATTTTGAACCTGGTTCGAAGGATTCTGGACCAGGTCTATTGGTCTTTCCAGGCTGGTTAGGGACTTACCCCTCCGGTGCACAGAGGGGTAAGGTTCACCTTAACTTCTTAGCCAATGTGCAGCTGGCCGAGGATGCCGTAGCCACTGAGAGCTTCAGTCAGAATGGCCAGGAGGAAGCCCAGCATGGCAACCCGTCCATTGAGTCGTTCTGCCTTGGCAAGCTTTTCCTGGCGGATTTGGGCTGAGGCGGTCTCCTGGAACCACTCATCAGACTGGGAAATAGGAGCCTGAGAAACGAAAGCGGAGGAAGAGGTCATGGCAGATCCATATGTGCAACAAAAGTTTACATGCCATGAAGTTGGCCGTGGGTTCGGGTGCCCCTACCTGGAAAGAGTCTTTGTTTCTGCTGCAGGGAAGGTTTTAGGGACCCCTATGGTCTTAAGGTGGGGATGGCTCTTGCTCCTTTTGGAGCTGCAGCCTTTTCTTCTGCGGTTTCAGCCCGCCTGTTTCATGAGTATTTACGTTGGCAACGTTCCCTTCACGGCTGAGAAGGAGGACATTCAGGAGCTCTTTGCCTATTACGGTGCAGTGGCCCGTGTAAGCCTTCCCCTTGACCGGGACACAGGACGAAAGCGGGGCTTTGCTTTTGTGGACATGGTCAACGAGGTGGACGAGCAATCAGCCATTGATGATCTGCAGGATGTGGAGTGGATGGGACGGGCCATTCGTGTTCGCAAGGCAGAACCCCGTGGGGGAAGTCCTTCTGGTGGTCGGGATCGTCCACGCCGTGGGGAGAGACCAACTCCCATTGAGCAGCATGGCCCAGGGAATCCCGATGACACCCCATGACCCCACCCACCAATGGTGAGCCCGTGGGGTGTGGTGGCGCGATCATCGTTTGCCTTTGATGCACCAGGGTTGGGAGACACGAATTAGCTCAATCTGTTTTGTGGGCTGAGATTCTGCTTCCAGCAGGCGTTGCACCATGCGGCAACGAGGGGTAGCTGCCAGCTCTCCGTCAGGTGTCCACTCCAGAGCAGCCAATTCTGGTGAAAAAGAGTGGTGGAGGATGGCAGATTGTGAGGATGTCTTCATAATTTTTCCCCTTTTGTCAGGCTTCCCCAAGCTTACTGCCGAATTTCTTCCGCTCCTCTCTCCTTAAGGCTTTTTTCCTTTTCCTGAAAAGAAAAACCTGCAACCCCATGGGCTGCTCCTGGCCACAGGTGCTCCCGCAACCGCCCTGTTTGCCATGGGCCCACACCCCAATTTGGCAATGAACCCTGGGAATGACCGGGGGTGGTTCAGCCTGGAAAGAGGCTCATGCTCTAACTCAATAGGGTCCCCTCCCCCCATTCCATTCTGCCCAGGAACCAGCTGCTGGCCCCTAAAGCCATGGCTTTAGGCCACTCATCACACC
>RKSC01000104.1 GCA_007571085.1 Synechococcus sp. PNGco_S_binSS4 | reverse complement strand
GGCCTGAATCAGGGTCATGGCAGCTGGGGCGGTGATTTCACTGCCGGCAGGCACCAGGGCCCGGTGGAATCCCAGCCGTTGCCCCTCCTGGAGACGGCGCTCCAATTGGGCCACGGGCCGCAGCTGGCCACCCAATCCCAATTCACCAATGAACAGGGTTCCAGGGGAGGTTTGCAGATCCCGATAGCTGGCCACCACCGCCACCGCCACCCCCAAATCTGCGGCCGGTTCAGCCACCTCCAGGCCACCGGCTACGGCCAGATAGCAGTCAAAGCGAGAAAAGGGAAAACCCAGCTTCTTTTCCAGCACCGCCAGGATTTGATGAAGGCGGTTGTGGGCAATGCCCGTGGCAGAACGGCGGGGGCTGGCATAGCTGGTGGGACTGACCAGGGCCTGTAGCTCCACCACAAGGGGACGGGTCCCCTCACAGGCCACAATGGTGGCCGTGCCACTGCTGGGCTCCCCCTGGCTGAGGAATAACTGGCTGGGATTGGCAATCTCCGCCAGTCCCCCATCTCCCATCTCAAACACCCCCAGCTCAAACGTGGCGCCAAAACGATTTTTCAAGGACCGCAAAAGGCGGTGGCTGGCCAAACGGTCCCCCTCAAAGCTGAGAACAGCATCCACCAAATGCTCCAGGGTTTTGGGGCCAGCAAGCATCCCCTCCTTGGTCACATGCCCCACCACCATGGTGGCAATGTTCCTGGTCTTGGCCAGCTGTTGCAGGGCACCGGCGCAATCTCGCACCTGGGCCACGGAGCCAGCGGCAGAACTCAGATCTGGGTTGTGGAGGGCCTGGATGCTATCAACAACTGCCACATCTGGAGCAAGGGTTCTGAGCTCCTCCAACACCAGGTGCAGGTTGGTTTCTGCTTGAAGATAGAGTTCCATGGCCATGGGCCCTTGAGATGGATCATCCATTGGGGAGCCATGTAACCGTGACCAGCGCAGCTGCACCTGCTGGGCCGACTCCTCTGCACTCACATAGAGAACCCTTACCCGTTGGGCCATGTGGTGGGCAGTTTGCAGCAGCAGGGTGGATTTACCAATGCCAGGATCACCACCCACCAAGACCAAAGAACCCCGCACCAAACCCCCACCCAGCACCCGATCCAGCTCCCTAGAGCCCGTAGTGATACGCACCTCATCCATTTGCTCCACAGCGGTGATGGGCTGGGAGCGTGGTGTTGTGGTTAAGGACTGGCCCCCCTGCTGGCTTGGGCCCCTGGACACTTGCAGGTGCTCCTCAATGAGGGTGTTCCAGGCGCTGCAGGAGGGGCAACGACCAAAAAACTGGTGGGTTTGGGACCCACAGGCCTGACAACGATAAACTGGCTGAAACTTGACCACCTCAGCGCCCCTTCAACCCGGTGAGGAGGGGGGCAAGGGGAACATGGTGCACCGCATAGGATTTATTCTACCCACTCAGTCCATAGATTCTCTTTGTGAAGAAAAATAGCGGCCTGGTCAGCTTAAGAGGCCCTTCCCGATCTGGTCTTTGCGATTATTAAGCAAACACGTAGTTTTGTCCCATGGCTGCTGGGAGCACATCGAAAGAAAAAATCCTTGTCGTAGACGACGAGGCCAGCATCCGCCGGATTCTGGAAGTACGCCTCTCCATGATCGGCTATGGAGTGCACACCGCCAGCAATGGGGAAGAGGCCTTGGAGCTGTTCCATCGGCACCACCCAGACATGCTGGTCTTGGATGTGATGATGCCCAAGTTGGATGGCTATGGCGTCTGCCAAGAAGTGCGCCGTGAATCTGATGTGCCCATCATCATGCTCACAGCCCTGGGGGATGTGGCAGATCGTATTACTGGCCTGGAGCTTGGTGCTGATGACTACGTGATCAAGCCCTTCAGCCCCAAAGAGCTGGAGGCACGAATTCGCTCCGTGCTGCGCCGGGTTGATAAGGAATCAGGGCCGGGGATAGTGAACTCCGGACTGATCCACATTGGTGATTTGCGCATTGATTCCAACAGGCGCCAGGTGTTCAAAGGAGATGAGCGCATCCGCCTGACGGGAATGGAGTTCAGTCTTCTGGAGCTTCTGGTTGGTTGCTCAGGGGAGCCCCTCAGTCGTGCGGAGATTCTTAAAGAGGTGTGGGGGTACACCCCTGAGCGCCATGTGGACACCCGGGTGGTGGATGTGCACATTTCCCGACTGCGGGCCAAGCTGGAGGAAGATCCCACCCATCCAGAGCTGATCCTTACAGCCCGTGGCACCGGCTATCTGTTCCAGCGGATTGTGGATCGGGAGATGGCTGTTGCCCAGCCAGCTGCCCCATCCCGCAATGGCTATGGTGCCAGCCCAGTTGGGGTGCCAGCCATGGCCATGTCCTCATCCGTTCCTGCCCAGGTCACCGTCACCAGCAACGCCCAGGTCTGACCACCAGCATCTCTTGATTGCTGGTTAATCTCCACCAAAATTCCCTGAACCAGCTAATCTGGCCAGTGGATTGCCAAAAGCGGTGGCGACAAAAGGATCTGACTCTCCCACTTGGGCTCGCCGCCGGGCCATCCACCGCATTCGTCGGATTCGGCGTTTATCGCGTCAGTCCCGGGTGGTGCTGTCTCTGCTGAACACCGTCAGGCCCCTGCGGCACCTACGTCCCCCTCGCCACCTTCCCCAAAGGTCAGAGGAGGACCTGAGCCGCCGCATCTGGCTGGCCGTGGATGGCATGGGGGGAGATCATGCGCCGGAAGCCATTTTGAGGGGCTGCCTAGAAGCGGTGCAGCGCCTACCTGTGCGGCTGTGGTTTTGTTGTGAGCCGCAAGCCTTGGAAACCCTTTGGCAGGACGAAGCCCTGTTGCAGGAGTTTGAGACCACCGTCAGCAATGGACTGATTGCCGTAGTGGACGCCGGTCCTTCGGTGACCATGGCTGATGAGGCCACCGCCGTGCGCCGCAAACGCAAGGCCAGCATCAACCTGGCCATGGACCTGGTGAGCAGTGGCCGGGCCCATGGGGTCTATTCAGCAGGAAACTCTGGGGCGGTGATGGCCTCAGCCATCTTTCGCCTGGGCCGGCTGGAGGGCATTGATCGTCCTGCCATCGGTGCTTTTTTCCCCACCAAGGACCCTTCCCGACAGGTGCTGGTGCTGGATGTGGGGGCCAATATGGATTGCAAAGCCACCTATCTGCACCAATTTGCTCTGCTGGGCAGCATCTATAGCGCTGCCATTCTGGGGATGAAGGCACCCCGGGTGGGACTGATAAATATTGGCGAAGAGGATTGTAAGGGCAATGAGCTCACCGTGGCCACCTACGGTTTGCTGGCGAAGGATCAACGACTCCACTTCCGCGGCAACTGTGAAGGTCGTGATGTGCTAAGTGGGCAGTTTGATGTGGTGGTCTGTGATGGGTTTACAGGCAATGTGCTACTGAAGTTTCTTGAATCCGTGGGCAGTGTGCTCCTGGATGTGCTTAAGGCAGAGCTACCCAGGGGCCGTCGCGGCAAGCTGGGGGCAGCCTTCCTGCGGGGCAACCTGCGGCGCATTAAACAACGCCTTGACCATGCAGAGCATGGGGGTGCCCTGCTGCTGGGTGTTAATGGCATCTGCATCGTTGGCCACGGCAGCAGCCGCACCACTGCGGTGGTGGCTGCCCTGCGCTTGGCCCTCTCAGCCTGTAACAACAACATTATGGATCAGCTAAGGCAGCTGGTCATTCAGCCCCAGGTGCCCGCCCCATCTGAAGCGGTCACTTCCCTGCCAGGGGGGCCGCCCCCTACTCTGGTTTAACGGGCTCTGTGATTAACTGCCCCCGGTTGGAGATGGTCTGTGTCTGCAGCGGTTGGCATTGCCCTAACTGGCAGTGGTTCTGCCACACCGTCTCGAACGGTCAGCAATGATGAGTTAAGCCTGTGGTTGGACACAAGCGATGGCTGGATTCGTAGCCGCACCGGTATCGCTGCTCGACGGGTTGCCACCCTTGAGGACAGCCTGGAGTCTCTTGCCAGCCAGGCCGCACGTGAGGCCATGGACCAGGCGGGCTGGACACCAGATCAGGTGGAGCTCATCCTGTTGGCCACCTCCAGCCCAGAGGATCTTTTTGGCTCCGCACCTGCTGTTCAGGCAGCCTTAGGTGCCACCAATGCGGTGGCCTTTGACCTCACAGCCGCCTGCAGTGGATTTCTTTTTGCCCTGATCACTGGGGCCCAGTACATCCGGGCGGGCACATACCGGCGGGTGCTGGTGGTGGGGGCTGACATGCTGAGTCGCTGGGTGGATTGGCAAGACCGACGCACATGTGTGCTGTTTGGAGATGGGGCAGGAGCCATGGCAATGGAAGCCGCTCCCCACGGGTGGGAGGGCCTTTTGGCCATGGCCATGGAAACCGATGGCCGCCGTCGCCACTGCCTCACCCTCTCTCACCACACCACACCCCAAAACCTCCATGAACAGCTTCAAGCCGGCTCCGGTGGCTTCGGCTCCATCACCATGGATGGGCAGGAGGTGTATAAGTTTGCTGTTCAGCAGGTGCCCCTGGTGTTGACACGGGTGTTGCAACAGGCTGGGATCACCCCGGAGCAGCTGGACTGGTTATTGCTGCACCAGGCCAATGAGCGCATTCTTGCTGCCGTTGCCCAGCGCCTGGGCATTCCCGCCAGCAAAGTGCTCAGCAACCTACAGCACTATGGCAATACCTCAGCCGCCACCATCCCTCTCATGCTCCATGGGGCGGTGTCCACAGGGGGCATCCAGCCAGGGCACCTGATTGCCAGCAGTGGCTTTGGCGCGGGTCTCAGCTGGGGGGCTGCCCTGTTGCGTTGGGGGGTTACCTGAGCCAGCTTAGGCTTCCTGCAATAGCGCAGCAGAGGTGATGAGGACAGCCTGGGTGTTTCCCGGTCAAGGTTCACAGAAGCATGGCATGGCCTCAGGGGTGCTTCAGGACCAGCTGGCCCAGGAGCGCTTTGCCCAAGCCAGTGACCTTTTGGGCCGGGACCTGCTGGCCATCTGTGATGGAACGGCCACGGGTCCACTCCATGATCTCAATGACACCCGCAACAGTCAGCCCGCATTGTTTGTGTTGGAGTCCGTGCTGCTGGATCGTTGTAAGCAGCATGGTCACCAGGTCCAGCTGCTGGCTGGCCACAGCCTGGGGGAGTTGGTGGCCCTCTATGGGGCTGGCTGCTTTGACATGGCAACGGGCCTGGAGTTGGTGAAGCAGCGCAGTGAACTGATGGCAGCAGCAGAGGGCGGTGCCATGAGGGCTGTCATGGGATTTCAACGGGCTGAGTTGGAAGCTGCTGTGGCTGCTCAACAGGACGTGGTTATTGCCAATGACAACAGCAGTGGCCAGGTGGTGCTCTCAGGTACAGCAGCAGCAATCCAGCAGGTTTGCTCCACCATTCGCTGCAAACGCAGTGTGCCCCTGCCGGTGTCTGGTGCTTTTCACTCCCCCTTCATGGAGGAGCCGGCCACCCGCTTTGCACAGGTGTTGGAGTCTCTCCCCTTTGCCGATGCCAGCCTGCCGGTGGTGAGCAATGCCACTGCAGAGAGCAGCACAGCTGGTTCTGTCTTGAAGGCTAACCTTGTACAACAAATGGTCTCCGGGGTGCGCTGGCGGGAAACCATGGACCATATGGCCAATGGGGGCATCACCACAGTTGTTGAAATTGGACCGGGAGCAGTGCTCTCTGGTCTCTTGAAGCGCAGCCTTCCCAACCTCACCATTCGCCAGGTGAACACCACAGCAGACCTGGCCTACTGAGTCCATGGCCACCCAGGGGGGCATGATTTCTCGCCCATCACCACCTGTACCCCATGGGGCCTCCATGGCCTATTGGCTGCTGCGCAACTTGCTGGTAAATCCCCTATTCCGCCTGCTCTTCCGGGGACGGGTTGAGGGGCGTCCACCCCTGCACCAGTGGGAACCCTATGTGGTGGTGGCCAACCATGGTAGTGATCTGGATCCGCCTCTGCTGAGTTGTGCCATGGGAAGACCTGTGGCCTTTATGGCCAAGCAGGAGCTGTTTCAAGTGCCACTGCTGGCACCCATTATTCGTGGCCTTGGGGCAGTGCCAGTGCGCCGTGGCCATGTGGATCGCCGGGCCTTGGATCAATCCATGGCCCGGCTGCAACAGGGTTGGCTGGTGGGGGTGTTTTTGGATGGCACCCGCAGTGCCAGTGGCATGGTGGAGCGTCCTCGCCATGGGGCTGCTCTCTTGGCGCAGCGCAGTGGTTGCCCCCTACTGCCGGTGGCCATTCTCAACAGCCACCGGGCTCTCCCCCATGGGACCATGGACCTCCGGTTGGTACCCATCACCATTCGCATTGGCCAACCCATTGCTGCACCCCTCAGTAGGGACCGCCAGACCCTGGAGACCACCTCCCAGCAGTGCGCTGCTGTTATCAATGGCTTAATTCGCGGTTCAACGGTCTGATGGGTTCGGCCTGGACCAGCAGCAGCTGTTTCACATCCTGACCACTCACCACCCAGATCACAGCCCGCAGACCATCGGCTGCCACCTTCAAAGGGGATTCCCAAAAACAGGAGTTCCCACAATCAACTGGAGCAGGTGTGATCTGAATGCCCCGGCTCCCTGCCACAACTTGGCCCACCAGTAGGGCACGTGGCATATGGTCCACACCAGTGACCAGCAGCAGGTGGCGCACCTGGCGTTCCTTCAGCTGGCCCAACAGGGTGGTGAAGTTTTCTAGTGTGTCCCCGGCTTGATCATCACGGCTGAGCTGGGGCCCTTCTATTCCTTCCTCATAAAATAGGGCTGTACCGTACTCAGGGCTCACACCCCCACTGACCAACACCGGTAGGCCCCTTTCCCGTGCCAGTTGGGCTGCATAGCGCTCCCGGTACTCAAATCCTCCCGCCACCAGGATCAATTGGGGTGCATTGACAGGCTGATGGCTGGCCGCCTGCAACAGCCAGATCATTCCCAGGCCCATGGGCAACATGGCGAGCAGCTTGACCAGGCCTCTCATGGACGCTCCACTGCAGCGGCAGGGTACAGGGGAACCACCTCTTGCCAAGCACCCGGATCACCGGAGCTGCGACGCTCCATCAAGACCCGCAACAACTCCACCACATCAGCTGCAGGCTCCACCACGGCAGGTTGATGGAGCCATGATGGTGATGCCCCTCCCGGCTGGGAAGCCATGGTTGTGCTCAGCTGGGGCGCCTGGCGTTCTTCCACCTTGCCATGGGGTGTGAGCCAGTAGCGGCCCCGAATCCACCCACGTCGCCCCAAGGTCTGCTCCAGCTCAAGGCCACAGCCTTCAGGATGGTCCTGGAGCAGATGGGGGGCCCGGCGCCGCGCCATAAGCACAAAGCTGCCACAACCAAATAGGGGTATCTGCAGGCTCTGGGCCATGGTTCGAGCCAACACCACCCCCAGGCGGGTACCCGTGAAGCCCCCTGGACCTGTGGCCACAGCAAGGGCTGCCAGGCGACACCATTGGGAAGCCGGTAACAGGTGCAACAACTCTTGGTGTAAAGCATTGGCAAGTCCCCTGCCCACCCACTTGCAGTGGAGACACACCGGTGTTGCCTCTGACCAAGGCCATGGCACCAAGGCCATGGCCAGGTGGGGGCTAGAGGTGTGAATGGCCAATGCCAAATCCAATCCCTTGGCCTGGGCAAACGAGCCATGGTTCACCCTCAAGTGGGTACCACCTCCTGGGGACGCAAACGTTGCCAATGGCCAAGGTCCATTACGAAGCTGTTGCAAGCCACCACATCCCATTCCACCGTGGTGGTCAACCCTTGGGAGCGCAGATGCACATTGATGCGAGGCTGGCGTGGTTCAAAGTCAGGCGTTGAGCTCAAATGCTTAACCCCATGCTGGGTTTCTACGGCGTGATAGGTGGAGCAGCGATCCAGCCAGTGGCAGTCCACACAGATGCACATGGGAGTCAAGCTACAACAAGAGATAAGGTCAATTCTGTGAGGCCAGAAATACCTGCCATGGGACCAAAATTGTTCCCTCGATCCTTAACAGGCCGATCCCCACTTCTTGTCTTGGGAGCCGGGTAGGAATCCACCTGGTTTTCTGGCTGGGGGAATTCAGCCACATGGGGGGCCTGCTCAATGTAAGGCTTGTAGATCACAGGCTGAGGGGGGCAAGGTGTACCTAAAGCTGGGCTCCCATTCCTTAGGCAACAGTTCCTTAGGCAACAGGTGCCATCCCTTGGTTTCAAGCCAGCCTCACATCCGGGAAGGTTGGGGCTGAACCCGCAAACCGGCAAAGTGGCCCATGGTTGTTGGGATCCCAGACCTCTGGGATTCGATTGAGCATCTCAACAACCTGCACCTCCATTGCCCTGGCCAGAGCAGGGGTGAGATTAAACAACTCCCCTCCGTCAAGATCCCCCATTCGGGTGCAAACTCCTGCCCGTGCCCCTGCCCCTGTGGCTGTCGTTTATCTATTGCCACGATCTCACACCTTCAGTGGCAACTGATCAGAGCAGTTGATGAGAAAGGAACTGGCCAGTTAATCTCCGTTTTACCAATGTGAGAAGTGGGGATCCGGTTCTGCAGCAAAGGCATTCCGGCCCATCTCAATAGCCATAACAGACCCGGTGCACAGCCCACCAAAGGGTTCCCAAATTGCGTCGCCCCGCCCTCCTTTGAGGCCACATTGATAATGGGACCCATGGGCTCCAGAGATTTCTGGTTCAAGTGTGCTGCTCCATTCTTTCCTGGGTTATGAACCCGCCGGGCCCCAGGGCGACCATGGTCGTGGTGCCATGGGTGGGGCAGCCTTGCCCATGCAGCTGCCTGCCTAGCCAGCAGTAGCCAGCAAGAAGATTTGAACCTACTCCCAGCCTTCCTGTGTCAGCAGGGGGTGCAGTTGCCCAACCCATCCCCTATTCCAGAACCACAAGGTGGTGGCCGGATGGGTGTACTTTGACCAGGCCATCCCATGGTGGGCGTACCACTGGGTAGTCCTCTGGGGTGCGGGGATCCCCTGGAAAACCACCAACACCTTAGGCCCCATGGGAGAGGGTCAGATCAGGTGGATCCCACCTGCCGTACACCTCCTGGGCTGGTCCCGGATGGAATGTGCTACGCCCCTTGACGCGGCAAACCCTTCTCCAGAGAGAAACCAGAGAGAAAACCGTAGGGAAAACTGTATGTTCCACATGCCCCAACCCATGGATAGATGCCCGGCGGGCAGTGCCCCTACCGTCCAATGCGCCTCCACCATGCCCCTGCTGTGGGGGAGGCTGGAGCCCGGTTAACTGCCACCGTAGCCAGGCTGGCTCCCCCTTTCCCCTGGACTGCTCTTCCTCCAGAGACCGCCCTGGTTGGAGGTGTGGTTCGTGATGCCTTGCTGGGGCGCCTCAAGACAAACCCCGATTTGGACTTAACTGTTCCATGGGGAGCAATCCGCCTCTGTCACCACCTGGCTGAGCACTGGGGTGGCACGGTTGTGGTGTTGGATCAGGTGCGTGATATAGGGCGCCTGGTGCATGGTGACTGGGTGGTGGATGTGGCGGCTTGGCATGGTGCCACCATGGAGGAAGACCTATGGCGGCGGGATTTCACCATCAATGCCATGGCCTATCACCTGCAGGGGCAGGCCATACATGATCCCTGTGGTGGCCTTCAAGACCTGGCCCAAGGCCATCTGCGTTCTGTTGCTGCCGCCAACCTGGCTGCAGATCCCTTGCGGGTGCTACGGGCCTATCGCCTGGCGGCGGAGCTGGAGGTCACCATTGAAGAGGGCACCTGTCAATGGCTCCATCAAGAAGCACCAGGGCTGGAGGTGGTTGCCTGGGAACGGATTACGGGGGAGCTGGAACGGCTCTGTCGGGCGCCCCAGGGGCACCATTGGCTTGTGGAGACGGGCACCGTGCTGCAGCGCTGGCTTCCCATGGTGAAACCATGGCCAGGTCTTAACCACCTGAGCCACCAGCTGGCCACCACTTTGGGTTTAGGGGGCAAGCCATTGATAGACCACTTGACCATGGCCCGGTTCTCAGCATTGTTGGGGTCAGAACCTGGAGTGAAACGTTTGGGTCGTAGCCAGCGCCAGCAACGGCAATGGCAATGGCTGAATCACTGGCGCCAAGCCTGGATTGGAACGGACACCGGGCTGGAGGAAGACCAGCAGCTTCAGCTCCACCTAAATCTGGCTGAGGAGCTTCCAGTCCTGCTCCTAATTCTGTTGGCCCAGGAGCAGCTGTCTATGGAAAAAGCCAGGTGCTGGCTGAGCCGTTGGCAGAATCCTGCTGATCCCCTCTGCCACCCTCGTTGCCCCATCAGTGGCCATGGCCTTCAGGAGGCATTAGCTCTCCCATCCGGTCCTCACCTGGGTGCCCTAATGGCTTTCCTGCGCCATGAGTACGCCTTCGGGCGCCTGGTGCCTGAGGAGGAGGCTATCTTGTCTGAAGCCCGAGAGTGGCTAAAGAAAGGGAAAAATAATTAGCACAAGCCAGAGGGAGCAGCCCTATGGAACCTTGCTGTGATAAAGGTAGTAGTGATTTTTTGCTTTGCCCCCTCAAAAGGCTCCGCAATCCTGTTGACTTCAACTTTCCTTCCCTTCCCCCCCTGCAACACATGAGCAACCGTTCCAGCAATAATCAGCAAGGAATTCGCATCTATGTGGGCAACATGCCCCGAGGTGTTCATCCCAAAGAGCTTGAGAGCCAGTTCAAAGCTGTGGACCAAGGTATTCGCTTCAAGCCGGTCATGGACCGGGAGAGTGGTGAGTGTCGTGGTTTTGGCTTCATCAGCGTGAATGATGAGAAGCTGGCTGAGACCATCATTGCCCAGTTCAATGGCAAGGAGTTTGCCGGTCAGGTTCTGCGTGTGGAGCGCTCTGAGCGCAAGGACGTTAGCCGCAATGCCGGTGGCCGCCGCAATGACCAGGCCAACCCCCACATCGCCAGCAAGGCAGCGGATAAGGTGGTGCACCGTGAGCTGGCTGAGGCAGATGCTCCAGATCCTCGCTGGAGTGATGAGCTTTCCAAGCTCAAGTTCCTGCTTGAGCAACAAAAGACGGCGGTCTAGCGAGACTGGGCAAGGAGAAAGGAGACAGACAGGTTCAGCAGTTTCTGCAGGCGCGGTACATAAGCCCTGCAGGAGAACACATCGTAGCCATTGTCTTCTATGACCCCCAGAATGCCCCGGTAAAGCCTCAGGGATGTCCAGACTGGCCAACGGGCATCTTGACAGAGCCAACGAATGCCCAACTCCGAGCGGTGGAACCACTCCCGAGCCCTTTGCACCTGGAATTTCATCAGGGCCCGCCAGGGTTCGTTAATCACGCCAGCCATTAGCTCCGCTTCCGTGTAGTTGAAGCGAGCTAGTTCGTCTTGTGGAATATAGATCCGTCCTCGCCCCCGATCTTCACCCACATCCCGCAGGATGTTGGTTAGCTGGCTGGCAATGCCCAAGGCCACAGCACAGTTTGTGGGGTCAGGGCACTGGCTCCAGGGGGCAGAGCAAAAGGCATTATCCAGACCCATCACCCTCTGGCTCATCAAGCCCACGGTGCCCGCAACCCGGTAGCAGTAGAGCTTGAGCTGCTCAAATGTCTCGTAGCGCTTGCGGTCCACATCCATACGCTGTCCAGCGATCATCTCCAGGTAAGGGTGAATGTCCTGGGGATAGCGCTGCAGGGTGTCCCAGAGGGCCATGTCCTGGGCATCATTCACCTCCCCGGCAAAGAGCCGCCGCGTGCGCTCCTCCCAGCGGTTGAGACGCTGATGAAGCTGGCTTGGAGCCATGGTGTTGGCATCGGAGGAATCCACCAGCTCATCGGTGCGGCGACACCAGACATAGATGGCCCAGATGGCGCGGCGCTTCTCAGGTGGCATCAACAAGCTGCCCAGGTAGTAGGTTTTGGCCCAGTGTTGGGTTTCAAGGCGACAGGCCTCGTAGGCCTCTTCCAAGCTGGGGTGCTCCACCCCGGAACCAGGCCAGAGGGGTGGCTGATGCTGATCTGTGGGCCGCGGGGAATGGACATGTTGCGAGAAGCTCATGGGCGCCACGGCAACCGTCCGGACAAGCTGGGGGAAGCCTATCAGTGTGTTTTAGATGGGGTTGCCATCCTAGACTGGTTGATGGCCGCAGCGCAGAGCTTGCCACTGAGCACGGCACCCTCCATGGAGGCCATGTAGGGCTGCTGGGTGTAGTCTCCCGCCAAAAAGAAATTGGCAATGGGGGTGGCCTGACTGGGGCGCAGCTCCTGGCAGCCTGGTACGGTTTTATAGACTGATAGGGGTGTTTTCACCACCTTGGACTTGCGGAGTTGGGCGGGGTGCTCCCCACTGAAATGATCGGGGAAAAGGTTTTTGAGCTCTGCCATGGTGGCCTGGATGATGTCCTCATCACTGCGGCCAATCCAGTCCTTGGCGGGGGCAAACACCAGCTCTAGCATGGAGCGATCAGGATCCTCATAGCCCTTACAGGTGATGCTCATATCCGCATAGACACTGAGCAGGGGTGAACGGCTAAAGAGCAGGTGGTCCATGTGGGTGAGCTTACGGTCGAACCAAAGGTGCACATTGATCACTGGCACACCCCCTAAACCCTTAAGCCGGGCAAAGCTGGGCAACTGCCACCAGGGCTTAGGCAGCAGCAGCTTCAGGGCATCCACCGGCAGGGCGCTCACATAGGCATCAGCCCTCACCTGCTGACCCCCTCCTGGACCACCCATGTCAAAGCCGGCCACACGACCGTCACCATCCAGCTGGATGCTGGCCAATGGCCTGTTCATGGTCACCTCACCACCTCGGGCCTTTATGGAGTCCACCAAAGGCTGGCAGAGCCGCTCCGGTGGGGCCCCATCCAGAAAAGCCATACGGGAGCCGTGCTTTTCCTGAAGGAAGCGGTTGAGAGCTGTGAGCACAACCGTGGCTGAGATCTCATCAGGATTGATGAAGTTGAGGGCTTTGCTCATGGCAATGAACACCTCATCATTGACCCGCTCCGGAATGTTGTGCAGCCGTAGCCACTCGGTCCATGAGTACTGGTCACAGGCTTCCACGTAGCTTTGACCCCGCACCATGGCCGGCACCAGCCCCAAGCCAAAGGCCACCTTCTCCGGCCAGGTGAGTAGGTCCTTGTTGTTGAGGATGGCGGCCACTCCGTTGATGGGGGCAGGGAGATTAGGGAAATCAAAGCGGCTGTAGGTGCCAGGCACCTCCCGCCGGTTAAAGATCATGGTGTGGTCTTTCCACTGCAGACGGTCTGCAATGCCCAGCTCTGCCAAAAGTTGCAGCATGTTGGGGTAGGCACCAAAAAAGACATGGAGACCGGTTTCATACCAGTCCCCATCCTGATCTTTCCAGGCCGCCACCTTGCCCCCCAGAACATTTCTGGCCTCATAGACCACAGGTGTGTGACCTGCATCCGCCAGGTATTTGGCACAAGAGAGACCAGCCAGGCCGGCACCGGCAATGGCAACACGCATTCGTTCAAAGAAGCCTGATAGCTGAAAAGTTTAAGGAGCTTCTTCTCCAGCCTGTTTGGTGAGACGGCCCTCTCCCCGTTGTTCTGGCAGTAATCCCCGGGGACTCAGGCGCAGCACCACCAGCAGCAGCAGTCCCATGAGTAGCTGGCGCATATGGGGAGCCACAGTGACCAAGTGTCTCCGCAGGGGAGAGTCCGGCTCCAGACCACTGGTGAGAATATCCATTAACCACGGTCCTCCCGCTTCCACCTGCACCCACAGGAACCAGATCAGAAAGCCCCCTAGCACTGCCCCTGCATTGTTGCCGGAGCCCCCCACAATCACCATTACCCACACAAGAAAGGTGTAGCGGAAAGGGGTGTAGGAGCCTGGGGTGAACTGGCCATTTAAGGTAACCAGCATGGCTCCAGCAAGGCCCACCACCGCTGAACCCACCACAAACACCTGCAGATGACGACGGTTCACGTCCTTGCCCATGGCCTCTGCAGCATTCCGGTTGTCCCGAATTGCCCGCATCATGCGACCCCAAGGGGAATGGAGAGCCCGCTCACAGAGCCAAAACAGCAGCAGCAGCACCCCTGCAAACAGCAGGGCATAAAGACCCTTCACAACAAGACCAGAC
>RKSC01000134.1 GCA_007571085.1 Synechococcus sp. PNGco_S_binSS4 | reverse complement strand
AGCTTCCACATCCTGGATGATGGAATGCAAGTCCCCAGGTGGTGGCCCCTGATGCAACAGGGCTTGGCGACGTTGCTGAATACGCTGCTGGTCCTCGGCGTGAACGGCGATTAGCTTGCGCCCCTGGGCAAAGACCGCTTCCTGTATAGCCGGGTCACTGCAGTCCAACACTCCATGACCGGTGCCCATGAACATCTTGATGCCACAGGCCTTGGCCAAGGGACCATGGTGGTCCTGGGCCAGAATTGAAAGATTGGCACCATCTCCACAGGCACCTAGGAAAAAGCCATAGTGCACACGGCTCACCTCAGCTGCCCGCTTTAGTTTTCCCTCCAGACTGGGGCCATCAATGGTGGGAGGCCGGGTGTTGGGCATTTCCAGGAAGCTGGTCACCCCACCTCGCAGGCAGGCCCTGCTGGCAGAAATCAGATCCTCTTTGCGGGTGAGACCTGGATCACGGAAGTGAACCTGGGGATCCACCACCCCCGGTAGCACGTGATGGCCGCCAGCATCCAGGCAGGGCAGATGGGGATCCGGGGTGATATCCCCTGCAATGGCGGTGATGCGCCCATCCCGAATCCTTAGGCCACCCCTTAAAAGCTGGCCATCAGGTTGGAGGATCAGGCCATTGTGCACAACCAGATCTCGGCCTTGCCAGGGATGGGATTCAGCCATTGCAGTCATGGACATGGGAGCTCTATGGCTAATCTGCCTTGCCGGCGGCCTATTCCCACCCCTGGTCAGACACTTGACACCCAGACCCTGGCCTAGAAGGGGCTGCCCCTGTCACTACACTTAACCCCATTGTCCTCGGATCAGCGTCAACAGTGAATGAGAAAAAGCCATCTCAATCCGCCCATAATCACAACCACGGTCCTGAACACCATGGAGATCATCAGGCTGCTGCTTTGGAGAAGCTTCCAAAAGCCAAGGTGGCCCATCCCTCCCGCTGGTCCCGTTTTGGTGTAGCCATTCTGAGCGTTATTGCCAGCCCCTCTGTGCTGATCCTGGCAGGCTTTATCGCCATGCGCAGCTTGGTGGTGGAGGCACGGTTCATTCCCTCTGGCTCCATGCTGCCGGCCTTGCAGCTCCAGGACCGCCTCCTGGTGAATAAGCTCAGCTACCGGTCCCGCCCGCCAGAGCGGGGTGATGTGGTGGTGTTCCATTCCCCTTACCGCTTTGCCCCCATGGGCCAGGGCATTGCTGATCCCTTTAGGGGCCAATGTGTGCTGGTGTCTCTGCCCGGGTTTGCCCAGATCTTCCGCCATCCCAAATGCGATGCCTACATCAAACGGGTAGTGGCCCTACCGGGTGAGCGGGTGTCAGTGAATCCCCTGGGGCAGGTCTGGATCAATGGTCAGCCTCTCCTTGAGCCTTATGTGGAGTACATCTGTGACGACCCGGAACGGCTTTGCCAGCCCTTGGAGGCCCAGGTTCCGGCCGGCCATGTTTTGGCACTGGGGGATAACCGGCCCAATAGCCAGGATGGGCGCTTCTGGGGTTTCCTGCCCATTGATCAAATTATCGGTCGCGCCTGGTTACGCTTTTGGCCCCTAGAAACCTCTGGCCCCCTGCCATTGCCCTATGGCACAGGGGAGGACTTATCAGAGCTTGGGAAGCCAGCGGTTTGACACCAAGCCACTGGCCACAACCCGGCCCTCAATTAACTGTCCCCTACGGGGCCGATTTCCCCCTCCCCAGGTGGTGGTGGCCCCAGGGCCGGGCATGAACCAGGGGTCATGGGGGGAAAAGAGAAGCCAGCGGCGAGAGCCCAGCTGGAGGGTTTCTAGGGGTTGGCCCAAAAACTGCTGCCCTCCCCAGCAGAGCAACCACCAGAGCCTCTCTACAGGTAGGTTCAGCCCATCCACCAATTCTTTCCAGAGCAGGGGCAGCACATGGGCATAACCCATTAAACCTGCAGGGCGCTGGTCCACAGGCAGCAGCTGGTCTGGGTGGCTGATGGCCCGGTGGTTGACCGCAATGGCAGTGATTAGCCCCTGTCGTGCAGCATTTTGCAGTGCTTGACGATCCTCAGGGCACCCCAAAGAGGGTTGCACCCGCCAGTTGCCAGACAACTGATCCAGGCCGGAGGTATCCTCCACCAGGTGCCACCAATGGACAGCAGTGGCCATGGGGTGCTGGTGCTGCTG
Organism: Synechococcus sp. PNGco_S_binSS4; assembly: GCA_007571085.1. Lineage (GTDB taxonomy): Bacteria > Cyanobacteriota > Cyanobacteriia > PCC-6307 > Cyanobiaceae > Synechococcus_B. The sequence continues at coordinate 3,035 of RKSC01000134.1, read as the reverse complement.
GAGGCAAGCTACAGCTGCAGCTGTGGAAAGGTTGAGCAGACGCAACTGCCTGTTGCCTTCCACCAGCTGGGCGGTTTGCAGCAGCAGCTGTAGGGGCAACAGCTCACTGGCCACAGGGTCCATGGCTAGGCCGAGACGTAGGGCATCTGCCCCTTCTCGGACCACACCACCGGCTTGCAAACGGCTATCCCGTGGGGCCATGGCCAGGGGACGGCCCCGCCCACAGCGGTGGGCATCAGCTTGCCACTGCAAACCACGTAACAGGAGTTGGGGATCACTGCAGCAGGATTCCTCGGCTAGTCCCACAGCCCCGGCAGCCAGCAGTGCCCCATGGTCACTTAGGTCTTGCCCAGCTCCCCCAGCGGTAAAGCTTCCCCAGCTGAGCAGCTCCACCCCATGGTTGGAACCCCTGAGCAGGGCCTGGGGCTGGTCCCGCCATGGCTTGGCCTGGGGGGAGAGGGCCACCGTGCCGTAGCCCCCCCGAAGAGCCTCCTGGGCCAGACTGGGCAGGTTATCAACCAAACCATTGGCCTCCTCAAGGTGGCTGTAGGGATCCACCAGTGACGGTCCTAGCCAAAGATCAGTGGCCGGCACCACCACCGTGGCCTCTCCCGTGGCCAGACCACCCGTAGCAGACCAGTCACGAATCTGGCAGCCATCCAGCAGCACGTCCCGCCGCTGTGGCCCCTGGTCCGGTGCAGTGACCACTTGCACACCTTGCAAGAGCACCTGGGCAGCGGCTGGTAGTGGCTCCACACCAATGGGCACCATCAGAGGGCACCGGCGGTGGTCTCATCAAGAATACCCCCCAAATGGCCAGTTAGGTTAAGGCTATGGACAACTGGGGACCCCTTACCACCTTCTGGATAGTCAATGATGGAGACAGCTCCATTGCCCTGCTTCACAGACCAGATATGGGCTGGAGAAAGCCCCAGTAGGTGGCAGAGAATGGTCTTGTTGACGGCGTCATGGGCCACTACCAAAGCGGTGTCCCCCTCCGTCAGGTCTTGGGCAATGGTGGCCATGGTGGTGACGGCCCGCTGCCACACCTGCTGAATGGTTTCCCCGCCCGGACCTGGCATCACAACTTGCTGCGGGGCCACTTTCCAGGTATCCAGCAGTTGGGGCCACTGGGTTTGGATATCCTTTTCCAGCTTTCCCTCCCAGAGGCCATGGCCTATTTCCAGCAGGCCCGGGCAGGTGGTGAGGGGAACATCCCGATGGTGGGCCAACACCAGCTCAGCAGTTTCCCGGGGGCGGGCTAGGGGACTGCTATAGGCCCGCTGGATGGAACTTTGCTGGAGCAAGCGGCATGCCTGCTGGGCTTGCTGACGACCGGCGGCGTTCAGGGGAACATCTATTTGCCCTTGAAAACGTCTCTGGCGGTTCCAGTCCGTTTCCCCATGGCGCAGCAGCAGGATGCGGACGCCCCGGCGAGGACCGGGCACCAGGGGATTCAGGTGCATGGTGCTGTTTAGGGATTCCAGCTGTACCGTGGGGTCCTGACTACCTCCGGAAGGCTCCAGGTTCAGCACACTGAGGGCACAGTTGTCCAGCCGGAGCCGGGAAAAATGTTCCGGCCCTAGGCCAAGGGCTGCCAACACCAGGCAACGGAGAATGGCGTTGTGGGCCACCACAAGGATTGTGGTGTGGTTTTGGTGCTGACAAAGCTTATGCCAGAAGCGCTGAGCCTGCCCGTGGAGATCACAGATGGGTTTGTAGCTGGAACCATCAGCACGTTCCAGGGTGAATTGTTCCGGGTGCTGACGCCAGATCCGTTCCTGATCAGGCCATTGGGCTACCAACTCCTGGCGAGACCGACCTGACCAGGGCTCCAGATCCACCTCCAGCAGATCATCGTCATAGGTGATTGGGGGTGTGGCCCGGGAGCGGGCACCGCAGACCAGGGCAGCCGTGTGGGCCGCACGGCGCAGGGGGGAGGACAGTACAACATCTAGGTGAATATCATCCAGCACTTCCCCAGTACGGCAGGCCATGGCTTCTCCAGCCGCCGTAAGGGTGGAGTCATCGTCACGGCCCTGGATGCGCCCCTGCACGTTGTAGGTGCTGAGGCCATGGCGCAGCAGAAGAACACGGATAGCCAATGGTGTACCAGAAGCGGCGCTACCCTAACGAACCATGGGAACACGGGGCAGCCCATCCACCCCAGGGACGGCAATATTCTCCTCCTACCCCTCAACTAGCTCTGGTGCCCCTCTTCCTCAAAAACAGGGCAGAAAAGTGCAAAACAGGGCAGAAAAGTGCTAACCTTACTAGGAAGTCTTGCTCCTAGATTGTATTGCTTCTATAACCTTGCTTCCTCAAAGTACTTTGCTTCCTCAAAAATACTTCAGACCACAGTTTCTTCCGCTCAAAGGCAACTGAAGTAGAGCTTGGAAGTAGACAACAGGGCCATTCATTCTCCCTGCCATGGTGTGCACCACTTCAGGTTTTACGTGTACTCCTAAAGAAGGAATAAGTCTGCTTCTTTCTCTCCTTAAACACCTAGCAATAGGTTTTTAAGGATTGCCAAATAGAGCATGAAGCAATAAATCAAGCTAAAGCGTTAAAGCCATTATTGTTCTCTTACAATACAAAGACTGCTATAATATAAAGGCTGGTATTCTAGTTATTCATGATAGCAAACAATTTTACAGCATAGCAGAAGATGGTCCCAATGAAGATGGATACACTATTACTTTATTACTTTGGACTCACCTACTAAGAATGTAAGATAAGGATGTAAAAATGCTTTTGAAAATTAGTTTGAGCATATATTTATAAATGATAATAAAAATATGATAAATTCTAAGCATAGCATAGATAATTTAATATATTTTGAAATATAGCTGAAGCATAGGATTGCTTAGTTCATAACAGATCATATATTACAGATCTATTATATAGACAAGATATTAGAAAGTAGAAAAATGAAAATGGAATAATCCTGCACTTAAAAAGATATAAATAATAAAATAGTAAGCAGAGAAGGCTAAGTGCATGTGAGGGGCGTTATTCTCGCTCCTGGCTTTAAT
>RKSC01000077.1 GCA_007571085.1 Synechococcus sp. PNGco_S_binSS4 | reverse complement strand
TCCCCACTATGTCCCCCACTATCCACCACACCACTATCCCCACTATCACCTTCCAAAAAGCAAGGGAGACCGCCAACACCAATCTCAAGAGGTCTTTCAAAATAGCTAGGCCTCATTATAGCATCCTAAGCTCCAATCAAAACTCATCCTCCCCAAGCCACTGATAGCCTCCATTCTATTGGGTTTCCCGTGCCTGACTGCCCATGCCCATTGCCAGTCTTCGCCAGCACCTACTCAAGGGGTTGAGGTGGCTGACCATGGGTTGGTGGATGCTAGTTTGCAGCGCATCGCCCAGGTGGAGCCGGAGCTGCTGGGCAAACCCCCTGACCCCCTAGGAGATATTCCCATTGTGGTGGAAGACACAACCTTGGCAGGCAGTAAGGGGGTGACCACCACCTGCTCCCCGGCTGCTAATTAAACTTACACCTTCTCCAAGCTGCTGACTATGTATACACACCTGGCCAGCACAGCAGATGTTGAGATGGAACCTCGGCTGCAACACCAGGTTGAACGACTGGAGCATCTAGAGCTGCTGCTTCGGGCTCTGGAGAACAGATTGGGGGCCATGGCTCCAGGAAACTGATACCATTAGATGCAGTTGGTTACCATCAGCATGGAAGAGCCCCTACTGCAGATCCAGGGGCTCACCACCTGCTACGGGGAAAGCCGCATCCTGCGGGATGTGGACCTGCAGGTGCATGGGGGCCAGATGGTGTGCCTCATTGGCCGCAATGGGGTGGGCAAAACCACCTTGCTCAAAACCGTGATGGGGTTAATTCGTCCCCAGCAAGGTCAGATCTGGTTGGGGGAGAAAGACTTGCTGGGCTTACCACCCCATCAGCGGGCAAGGGCAGGCATTGGTTATGTGCCCCAGGGGCGGGAGATCATTCCTCAGCTGACAGTAAGGGATAACCTGCGCCTGGGTTTGGAAGCGCGCCCTGGTGGCTTGGCTCGCCATGATCGTCTGGATCCTCAAGTGTTTGAGCTCTTCCCCATGCTGGCAACCATGCTGGAGCGGCGAGGTGGTGACTTGAGTGGTGGCCAGCAACAACAATTGGCCATGGCCCGGGCTCTTCAGGGCAAACCACGGCTGCTGCTGCTGGATGAACCCACTGAGGGTATCCAGCCCAATGTGGTGGCTGACATTGAGCAGGCTGTGCAACGCATCATGGCCCAGACGGGAATCAGTGTGTTGTTGGTGGAGCAGCACCTTCACTTTGTCCGCCAGGCCCAGACCTACTACGCCATGCAAAAGGGGGGCATTGTGGCCAGTGGTCCCACTGCCGACCTGTCCCAAGCCGTGATCAACCGCTTCTTGAGCGTCTAGGGCCGAAGCCAGGGCTTGTTGGGCTCTTAGGTATTGGCAAAAATGGCAATATGGCCCCAATAGGCCCAGGCTGAGCCTCAACAATGGCCCGGTGATGGGGCACAACCTCTGGAGTCTCTACAACCTGGGCTCTTCTCCCTATTTCTATTTGCAAGCCACCCTAGGCCAGGACTGGAACCCCATGCCCATGCCCCTGTTTGTCAGTGGGCAGAAAGAGGGGCAGTTGCTGCCCACAACCATTGGCAGTAGCCCCAGCTCCAGACAAGCTGTGCCGGGCGCCATGGCCTTGGCAAAACAACCCTGGTTCGAGCTGTCAAGGCTGACGCCATGGCAGCAAGTTAATGGCCTCCACCTGATCCTCTTTGCTACAACCGAGTTTTCTACAACCGAGGCGGTGCGCACCGTGGTGCAACGCCACACCCAGGTGGGTTGATCTGACCCATGGGCACCAACTGCCCCCTGGTTGAGCCTGTGAGAGGGAAAAGGGGCACGGGGCTTGTCAAACTCTGTGACGCTTCGTAAGATACGTAGAAATACTTACTGCACATCCCATGGCCTTGATCTTCTTTGCTGTCTGGATCCTCTTCTTCCTCTCCCGCTTTGAGGCCCTTGCCTAAGCAACAGGTGGGCACCATGCCCCTGGCTCCAACCTACTATCTATCGGACCTGGCCTGGTGTTCCCGGTTGTGAATGATTTGGATACAGCCCGGTTGTTTCCATTTCCCCTGGATTCTTTTCAGCAGGAGGCCCTGGTAGCCATCAATGAAGGGCAGTCCCTGGTGGTGAGTGCTCCAACGGGCTCTGGGAAAACCTTGATCGGAGAATATGCCATTTATCGGGCCCTGGCCCAGGGCCGGCGGGTCTTTTACACAACACCCCTCAAGGCCCTCTCCAACCAGAAGTTAAGGGACTTCCGGCATCAGTTTGGGGCGAAAAGGGTGGGTTTGCTTACGGGTGATCTATCTGTCAACCGGGATGCTCCGGTGGTGGTGATGACCACGGAGATCTTCCGCAACATGCTCTATGGCCAGGGCCAACTGGATGACCCTCTGGCGGGGGTGGAGGCGGTGGTGCTGGATGAATGCCACTACATGAATGACAGCCAGCGGGGTACTGTCTGGGAAGAAGCCATCATTCATTGCCCAAAACCTGTACAGCTTTTGGCCCTCTCCGCCACCGTGGCCAACGGGGATCAGTTGAGGGACTGGATACAGCAGGTTCATGGTCCTTGCACCTTGATCCACAGCACGGTTCGGCCCGTTCCCCTCAGCTACAGCTTCTGTAGTGCCAAGGGACTCCATCCCCTCCTGAATGCAGCGGGAACTGGTCTTCACCCCAGCTGTAAGGTGTGGCGACCACCCAAGGGGCACCACCGTCGCCGGGGGCTGGGCCCCAGGCCACCCCAGCCGGAGCCGCCGCGTCTCAGCTTTGTGGTGGAGCAGTTGGCGGCCCGGGACATGCTGCCGGCCATTGTCTTCATCTTCAGCCGGAAGGGCTGTGACCGGGGTGTGACCGAGCTGGCCAGGATGAACCTGGTGACCCCTGCTCAGCAGCAACAGTTGCGGGCACGTCTGGAGCAATTTAGGGAGCAGATGCCTGATGGGGTAAGGGGTAATGGCCATGGTGATGCCCTATTGCGGGGCATTGCTTCCCACCATGCCGGGGTTTTGCCCGCCTGGAAGGAGTTGATTGAGGAGTTGTTCCAAGGGGGCTTGCTCAAGGTGGTCCTGGCTACAGAAACCCTGGCCGCCGGCATCAATATGCCGGCCCGCAGCACGGTGATCTGTGCCCTCTCCAAGCGCACGGAAACTGGGCATCGCCCCTTGATGGCCAGCGAGTTTCTCCAGATGGCAGGGCGGGCAGGCCGTCGTGGCCTGGACCAGAAGGGACATGTGGTCGCTGTGCAAAGCCGCTTTGAAGGTGTTCGAGAAGCGGGCCACCTGGCCACCAGCCCAGCAGATCCCCTGGTGAGTCAGTTCACCCCCAGCTACAGCATGGTGCTCAATCTGCTACAGCGCTATTCCTTGCCTGAGGCCCAGGAGCTGGTGGAACGCAGCTTTGGTCGTTATTTAGCCAGTCTGGGCATGGCTGATGAGCAGCAGGCTATCCAGAAGCTCTCTGTCCAGGTGGAGGTGCTCAGGCAAAACCTGGCGCCGGTGCCTTGGCAGCAACTGGACAGCTATGAAAAGGAGCGGGCCAAGTTACGGGAAGAGCGGCGCCTCCTGCGCATCTTGAAGCAACAGGCTGGGGAAACCCTAGCCCATGAGCTGACCATGGCCCTGGAATTTGCCAGTCCGGGCACCATCATCACCGTCAAATCTCCCCATCTGCAGCTTTCCCCTGCAGGGGCTGTGCTAGTTGAAAAACGTGCTGGCCCTGGTCAGTTTCCCCTGCTGCTTTGTCTAACAGAGGGCAATGTTTGGCTCATGGTGCCTTGCCGGGATGTGGTGGCCTTTCACGGTGAGCTCAGCTGTCTGTCCATAGCACCAGCTATGACCATGCCCCCCCTAAGGAGAGCAGGTGAGCGATGCCATGGGGATCAGGTCAGCCAAGGCTTGGCCATGGCCATTGCCCAACTGGCCCAGCGCCATGATCTGCGCACGGTCCGCTATGACCTGGCTGCTGAGGTGCAGGAGCAGAGCCAGCGGGTAGCCCGGCAAGAACAGCTGTTGAGCAGCCATCCGGCCCACACCTGGCAGGACCGGAAGCGCCTCAAGCAGCAGCGCCACAAGTTGGAAACCGTGGAGGAGGAATTAGGGGAGCGTCGTCGCCAGCTGCACAACCGCATTGGTCGCCATTGGCGCATGGTGCTCAGCTTGATTGACATCCTGGGCCACTTTGCCTGCTTGCAGGACCTGCAGATCACCCCGGCGGGCCGGGTTGTGGCTGCTCTGCGGGGTGACAATGAACTCTGGCTAGGTCTGGCGCTCCTGAGTGGCCACCTGGACCATCTTCCCATGGCGGAGCTGGCCGCCACCATGGAGGCCATCAGCACGGAGGTGAGCCGCAATGACCTGTGGTCGGCTTATCCGGTGCCCCCCCTGGTCATGGAGGCGCTGATGAATTTGCGGGGACTGGCTCGCGCCTTGGATCGCCAGCAGCAGCACCATGGCATTACCACCCCCATCTGGTGGGAGTCGGAGCTCACCGGACTGGTGGCGGCCTGGGCCTGGGGTAGCAGCTGGGATGGTCTCATGGCCAAAACCTCTCTGGATGAGGGAGATGTGGTGCGGGTGCTGCGACGGACCATGGATGTTCTGGCACAAATTCCCCACTGTCCTGGCCTGAGTGAACAGCTGCGCCAAAAGGCCCGCCGGGCCCATGGAGCCCTGAACCGCTTCCCCGTTAAGGAAGCCGGTGACATCACAGCAGAAACCTTCACAACCCCAGCCGCTTCCAGACCTGATCCAGGTTCACCTGGTGCTGTTGAGGGGAAAAACAGGCAGCCAGTTCCTCCTCCTTCAGGTGCCCCATCACCCGTGGATCCCTAGCCAGGCTGGCCCGGAAATCACCACCCTCTTGATTCCAGGCCTGGTGGGCATGGTGTTGCACCAGGGCATAGGCATGTTCCCGGCTCAGGCCAGCTGCTACCAGGGCCAGCAACACCTGTTGACTAAATATCACCCCACCGTAGATGGTCATGTTGCGGACCATGGTTTCTGGATAAACCACCAGACCACTCACCACAGCAGTCATCTCCCGCACCATGAAGTGGAGGGTGATGGAGCAATCGGGCAAGAGCACCCGCTCGGCGGAGCTGTGGCTGATGTCCCGCTCATGCCAGAGGGGTACATTCTCCAGGGCCGCCATGGCATAGCCGCGGAGTAGGCGGGCCAGTCCGCTGATGCGCTCACTGCGAATGGGATTGCGCTTGTGGGGCATGGCGGAGCTCCCCTTCTGACCTTTGGCAAAGTATTCCTCCACCTCAAGCACATCGGTGCGCTGCAGGTTGCGCACCTCCGTTGCAAAACGATCCAAGCTGGCCCCCACCAGGGCCATGGTCTGCACATACTCACCATGGCGATCACGGCTGATCACCTGGGTGCTGGCCGTGTCAGGGGTCAAGCCCAGCTGGGCACAAGCAATGGCTTCCACCCGAGGATCAATGTTGGCATAGGTACCCATGGCTCCGCTAAGCTGACCCACGGCCACCACCTGCTTGAGTTGGCTAAGGCGCCCCTGGTGGCGGCGCACCTCTGCCAGCCAGCCAGCCAGCTTGAATCCCAAGGTGATGGGTTCCCCGTGGATGCCGTGGGAACGGCCAACCATGGGGGTGGCCTTATGGCGCTGAGCCTGTTTATAGATGGCAGCTTCCAGCTGGGTGAGCTCCTCCTGGAGTAGTTCCACGGCTGCTTTCATCTGCAGGGCCAGAGCCGTATCCAGCACATCACTGCTGGTCATGCCCATGTGGATGTAGCGTCCAGCATCACCCACCTGTTCATTCACATTGGTGAGGAAGGCAATAACGTCATGGCGCACCTGGTCTTCAATCTGGAGGATCCGTTCCACACGGAAACAGGCCTTGGCCCGTATATCTGCCATGGCCTCAGGGGGAATCTGCCCCAGCTGGCAGTTGGCCTCACAGGCGGCCACCTCCACCTCTAACCACCGCTGATAGCGGGCTTCATCGCTCCAGATGGCCCCCATCTCTGGAAGGGTGTAACGTTCAATCACAAGCTGGCCACAACGCAGTGGACAACCTACCGGCCCACGGAAAGTGCCCAGTTAGGTGAGGATTCAGAATTGGGGTGGCATGTGCTGCACACCCACAACTCTCCATGGGACAGGGGCAAATACGACTGGATCAGTTGCTGGTGGAGCGGGGATTGGCCCCCAGCCGACAGCAGGCCCAGCGCTGGATTCGGGCGGGCTGGGTGCGCAGTGGCCCGCGGATTTTGGATAAACCTGGCCAGGCCACCAGCCGCAACCTTCAACTACAGGTTCAGCAGCGGCCCCAGTTTGTCTCCCGGGGAGGGGAGAAACTGCTGGGAGCCATGGGGCATTTGGGGCTGCAGGTAGCTGGTCGCACAGCCTTGGATGCGGGCATCTCCACCGGTGGCTTCACAGACTGTTTGTTGCAAAAGGGCTGCCGGCGGGTCTATGGGGTAGATGTGGGTTATGGGCAGGTGGCATGGCGCCTGCGGAACGATGAGCGACTGGTACTCAAGGAACGCTTCAACCTGCGCCACCTAACACCCACCACTCTCTATAGAGCTGATGATACCTGGGCGGATCTGGCGGTGGCCGATCTTTCCTTTATTTCCCTACGGCTGGTTTTGCAACCACTTAAGAATCTCTTGCAATCTCCTCAGGAGGCCCTTGTTCTCGTCAAGCCCCAATTTGAAGTGGGGCGAGAATGGATAGGCCATGGTGGGGTGGTGCGGGATGGGCAAGCACAGGTAAGGGCCATCAGAGCTGTTCAGGCCCAAGCAGAGGTCCTCAGCTGGTGTGCTGTGGGCTTAGTGCCATCACCCATCAAGGGTGCTGCCGGCAATCAGGAATACTGGCTCCACCTGCTGGATATGGGCAATGCTGAGGGACGACCAACCATTGAAAAAACTCAGGTGGAGAACACGGTGCAGGCTGCCCTCAGCAAAGACCCCTAAAAAACCGACAGTGTTGTTGGCTCAGGTGCCTAGAGGGCAGTGCTGTCACGATCACCAGTGCGAATGCGCAAGACACTCTCCACTGGGGAAATGAATACCTTCCCATCACCGATTTCGCCGGTGCGGGCGGCATTTTGAATGGCATCCACCACGGTTTCCAGCTTGTCATCATTCACCACCACTTCCAGCTTGAGTTTCTGGAGAAACTCAACGGTGAATTCTGAACCCCGGTAGCGTTCCACCTGACCTTTCTGGCGGCCAAAGCCCCGCACCTCGGTTACTGTCATGCCCACAATACCGGCATTGACCAAGGCAACCTTCACATCATCAAGCTTGAAAGGGCGGATAATCGCTTCAACTTTCTTCATGGCATGAACAGAGGGATTGGGGGAAGAGAATGATTCGTGGCCTGATTTTCAGGCCTGGGGCCACGGACTAAAGCAGATCACACCGGCAGAAGAGCAATCTGAGAGAAACTCAGCCAGGGTACCTGGCTCAAGCTCTACCCGCCCAGCAGCAAGGGAATCCCAGTGACAAGGCTCAAAGTGTAGCTGAAGCCACAACATTCCCAAGGCACTGTGAACAACCAGCCGCTGGGGGGAGAGGGAAGGAGCTGCAGAAGCCACTGAAGAGATGGGGGGAGCCACACCAGCCACTGGGCTTAGGGATAGATCCATTGCATGGGATTGATATCCTGGCCATTAGCAGGGCGGGAGCCCCCAGGCTTCAGTAACTATGGCTACTGAATCAGTGGTTTGGCTGAATTCAGTGGTTTAGCCCTTCGGCGATGCGGGCTTCATAAACTGCACCCCGATAACTCAGCCGCACAGGCTCTTGGGAGAGGGCATCGGCTTTGTGACGAGGAGCTGTATCAAAGTGAATGCCACGGTAAACGTGGTCAACCGCTTGAGCGCTAGGAGCAGAAAATTGCTTGGTGTCGTAATCAACACCACGGTACTTGAGCTGGACCATGAGAGAGACCTCCACAGAACGGTAATTGCCAGGAATGGGCTGGCGGAATCCGCTTTGTTCAAGAGGGGCGTTGCTTCACCGTCGCGGTTTGGCTACTTCCAGCGCACCGAAGCCTAAGCTTGGTCACGCCCAACGTTTTGTCCTCACTCCCTCTTATAAGCCCTCTGCGCTGTTCATGGCAAACATTTTACAGATTGTCAGGGCAAGTTGTCAGGACAGGTTGTCAGGGCAATTTTGGGCAAGCTGCCCAGGCCATGGCCATCTTGAACCCTTGTAGGGTGACCAGCATCGCTTCTTCTGGACCATAACTGGGCATGACAGAGCGCCAAACCATCACTCCCCTTTATGGGGAGCGGGCCATTGCCACCGCTGAGCTCATCTGTTTTGAAAATCCCAACCCCGGCCGGCCCTATCACATAGCCATTGAGCTGCCAGAGTTTACCTGCAAGTGCCCCTTCTCCGGATACCCTGACTTTGCTGTACTGCGCCTGTGCTATCAGCCTGGACCTAAGGTGATGGAGCTGAAGGCCCTCAAGCTCTACGTCAACAGCTGGCGGGACCGCTGCATTTCCCACGAAGAAGTGGCTAACCGGATTCTGGATGACTGTGTTGCAGCCTGCTCACCCCACTGGATGGAGCTGGTGGCGGATTTCTCACCCCGGGGCAATGTTCACACGGTGATTACCGTCTCCCATGGTCAGCGCCAGTGAGGGGTTCCAGTAGGTGGGGCAGTGCATCACCAAAGCCCACAACATCCCGGTTGCTGATGCCAGCAACATGAAGGCAACCTTCTGTGGCAATGGCCCAAAGCTTGCGGCTGGCTAACACACTGAGGCCCCCACCCAGCAAGGCCAGGGCAAATCCTGAGTAGACTAGGGGAACCCCAGGGTCCCGCTTGATTAACAAGCCACTGGCAGGTAGCACCTGGGTGATGCGGATGGGGACTCCATTCACCTCCAATGGAGGTCCAGCAACCCGCAGTGTGCCCAGTTTGACCCCATCCCTGTTGTACATCGCCACAGGTCCCTGCTCACTGGCAATGGTCAGCAGAACGGGCTGGGACCCATCAGGGCGGGTTGGTAGGGCCAGACCCCAGACCTGCTCACCCAGGCTGGGCAAGGTTTGCAGGGGAAACTGCAACTGGGGGCTTTGACCCAACTGCACCGTCAGAGCAGCCACCTGCCAGTCAGCTTGGTACACCGTGACACCATTAATACGGGCTGGATGGTTGACACTGATGTCCACATGGCGCGAGGAGGCCATGGGGGGGGCAGAAAACCGCAGTTGAGAGTGGAACTGTTGGGCACGACCCCGGGCATCCCGGTCCACGGAAAAATCCTGCAGCTGGATAGACAGGTGGGTTTGCCCTTGGCGATCCACCAGGTTCAGGCTACGGCCAGGGGCCAAAAAGCGCTCCAGCCGCTGGCCTCCCAAGGCGCTCCAGGTTGCTCCGGTCATGATCACAATCAGGCCCACATGGACAAGCAGGGGACCACTGCGACCCGCCACCACCCCCTTCCGTGCCGCCAGCCGTCCTGTCTTCTGTTTTACGTTCCAGCCGCGCTGTTCCAGGAGCTGGCCCAGATCCTGGAGGCTCTGGGGTCCCGCCTTCAGGGTGAGGCCAATGCTGAACTGGCTTAACTGATGGGGATGTGGGTAGTCCACCCACTCCAGTCCTGCCTGTAGGGCTGGCCATTGGCGGCGAATGCTGCAAAGGGTCAGGGAGATGGCCAGCAATGCCAACAATGTGAGAAACCACCCACTGGAGTAGACGTGATCCAGCTGTAGGGCCAGGATGGGGTCTGCCCTCAACAGCCCCAGCCATGGTTGGCTATCGTAATGATCGTGATAGGCCCTAGCCGGTTCGTTCTGGGGGAGAGCTGTGCCTAGGCCACTGGCTAGGGCAATGAGCAGGAGCAAGCCGATGGCTAAACGCAAGTCGCTCAATAGGGCCAGCAGCTGTCGTCCGGGGTGGGGGAACTGTGCAGTGCCGGATGCCATTGCTTTAGGAGATGATGGGGAGCTGTGAGAGCAGGAGCAAGGTGCCAACAGACACCAGGACAGCGCCACTGACCCGTGGAATCCACATGGTCCAGGAACGGAATGCCAGCATTTGGGCCAGGGAAGCGGCAGCAGTTCCCACCAGCAGTAGGGGCAACACCTGCCCAACCCCAAAGCCAGCCAAAAGCATGGCACCCAGGAGGGGATGACCAGCACTGCCAATCCAACCCAGGAGAACGGCTAAAATAGGGGTTGTGCATGGGGAGGCGGCCAGAGCAAAGGCAATGCCAGCTGCCATGGGAGCAAGGGCTGCTGGCAACCGTTGACGGATCCGTTGCCCTGTTGGTCCTAGGGGCCAGGCCATGGGAAACAGCCCCAGGAGGTTCAGGCCCATGAACAAGGCCAGACCAGCCACCAGGGCAGTGGCCACACCAGGAACCTGGCCATAAACCTTACCCAAAAGGGAGCTGAGCAGGCCCAGACCTGTGAGGGTGATAACAATGCCCACCGCAAAGGCACTGCTGCGCTGCCACGGTCCCAACTGCCCAGGATTGGTTCCCGCCAGAAAGGCCATGGTCACAGGCAGAAGAGAGAGGGAGCAGGGACCCAGAGATGTGAGCAGACCCAGAAAGGTGACCACAGCTAGGGTGAGAGGCCATGGGACCGTAAGGCTTTGGCGCAGCAGCTGCTCTCCCCAATGGGAAACACCAGGCAAATCAATGGTGATCCCGGTGGTGAACAGAGGCAAGACCCTAGGATGGTGATGTGGTTGAGAGCCTAGCTTTTTCTAGATTTTCCAAGTTGGCTCGAATCAATAGACCAGCTGTGGTCAAGCTGCTAATCACAGCACTCCCTCCATAACTAAAGAGAGGAAAAGGGAGACCCGTGGTGGGAATCACCCCTGTGGCAACGGCCATGTTGAGAATGGCCTGCCCCACCAGGAGAATGGTGGCCCCACTGGCAACAAGCTGGTACCTGGGATCCGGGCTGGAACGGGCAACCCGCAGTCCTAGAAAGGAAAATACCAGCAAGAAGCAGAGCAGAAGCAAGCAACCGATGAAGCCCATCTCCTCAGCGTAGATGGCAAAGATAAAGTCGGTGGTGTGGAAGGGAAGGTGTTGGAGCTTCTGGGTCGATAGGGCAAAGCCAGAGCCACCCATGCCACCTGAGCCAACGGCCAAAATGCTCTGGATCAACTGATAGCCGCTACCCATGGGGTCTGCCCAGGGATTCAAGAAAGCCGTGATCCGCTGCCGTTGATAATCATTCACCATCAGGCTAAGCACACCTATGGCTAAGCCCAGACCGGCGGTGCCAACCAGCAGACGTAGGGAGATGCCAGCAGCAAAAGCCATGAGCCAAAGCAGCATTCCCAGTAAGGTGGCTGTGCTGAGATTGGGCTGCCTCAGAATCAGCACCAGAACCATGGCAAAGACCCCCATCCAGAAGAGACGTTGGCCAATCCAGCGCTCCTGCCAATGGGAGAACAGCACAGCAGCCTGGAGAATAACCAAGGGCTTGATTAACTCTGAGGGTTGCAGCTGTATGGACCCGATGACCAGCCAGCGGGACGCACCGTTGATGGTGACACCAAAAAATAGGGTGGCCATGAGCAAGGCCAGACCAGCCACCATGCCCAGGGCGCTTAGCCGCAACCACTGCCGCAGGGGACGGTGCACAATCATCATCAGCAGGCACCAGCCCATGAGCAGCCAAAAGGCCTGGCGCTTGACGTAGTACAGGCTGTCTCCCAGCTCCTGCTGTGCAGACCACCAGCTGGCTGATGCAAGGACAAAAAGACCCGTGAGACTCCAGAGGCCGGTTAACAGCAGCAGCAGCTGTGCCTCTGTAGGCCATGGTGTGTCATGGGAGCTGGTCTTTAGCTTGATCATGGCTCCATGGCCTAGAAACGGAAAAAGCCTGGCAAAGCCAGGCTTCCAAGGGTGTGACTTGTGGTTGGGGACTGGCTAGAGACCAACGTTGTCTTGCTGGCGACCTGCACACAGCTCAACCTTCAGAATCTTCCCCCCTTGCTTCTGGATGCGCTGTTGTTCAGCGAACCAGCTGTCATAGGGAACCCACTTGGTAAAATAGGTGTTTTGCAGCTCCCGCTGGGCGCGAATGTTGCGTTGAGTGGGCAGGCAGGCGGTGATCTTGAAAAGGCGCATAAAACCGTTCCTCACTGGGGAATCCGATTAGCTAGGTGTTCAGTTGCCCAGGCCAGAGCAAATATAATCAAAATAAACACCCATTTCTTTGCCAGCCTCAGTGCCCACCAAGGAGGCAGTCACCTGCTTCATGGCTTGGATGGCTTGCACAGTGGCACCGATGGGTACACCCAGGGAATTGTAAGTTTCCCGAAGGCCATTCAGAACCCGCTCATCCAGGATGGAGGTGTCACCAGCCAGCATGGCATAGGTGGAGTACCGCAGGTAGTAATCCATATCCCGGATGCAGGCAGCATAGCGGCGGGTGGTGTACATATTGCCGCCGGGACGGGTGATGTCTGAGTAGAGGAGGGCCTGGGCCACCGCATCCCGCACAATGGCTGAAGCATTGGCACTGATGGTGGCTGCTGCCCGCACCCGCAGTTCACCGCTGCGGAAGTAGGACTGCAGCTTAGACATGGAGCTGTCGTCCAGGTAAAGACCTTGGGTGTCAGACGAATTGATGACTGACGTGATGGCGTCTTGCATGACCTGAGAAACGTGGAGAGATGGGAAAGGGTCTAGAGAGGAAAATGCGGCGGCCTCAGGACAGGGCGCCAATCACATAGTCAAAGTAGAAGGATGCTTCCTCAGCGTCCTGTCCACCAAGGAGGGACAGGGATGCAACCTTCATTTCACGAACCGACTCAACGATGGCATCCAGGGGGGTGCCAAGGGAGCGATACATTTCACGGGCACCGATGACGCCAATCTCCTCAATGGGAGTCACATCACCGGAGACAATTCCGTAGGTGACCAGACGCAGGTAGTAGTCCATGTCACGGAGGCAGGCGGCGGTCATGTCTTCTCCATAGGCGTTACCACCGGGAGAAATCACGTCAGGGCGCTTTTGGAACAGCTGGCTGCCAGCCTGCTTGACAATGCGCTCGCGGTTCTCGCTGAGGGCCTGGGCCACTCGTAGCCGCTGTGCGCCGCCAGTAACAAAAGACTTAATCTGATCCAATTCACCGGGGCTCAGATAGCGCGCCTCGGCATCAGCGTTGATGATCGAGTTGGAGACGATGCTCATTCAGTTGGGCCTCGAAGCGGGCGGTCTCTCTTAGGGGACCAGGTTGATGGGGGGGTGGGAAGATAAGGTTGGTCTTGAGCATCTTGAGCCAGGACCGCTTTTCCCAGTGAATGGTGAGCGTAGCAACCAGGGTGGTTTGGTGGACCAGAAGCCCGGATTCTGTAACACACGGATTTGCCAAGTTTTTGGGTTGCCGCGTGACGCTCAAACCACACTGTTGATTCTCTGGCCACAGGCCAGAAATTTCTGGCTACGTAACAGTTCTTCACTGCAAAACAGTGCCAGAAAAGGTCAATCACATAAAGAAATTAGCCTAGTCTTTCTAAGGACAAGGCTTCCCTTCTCACTATAAGAAACTTGACCTTGGTTGAGCCACTTTGATGTCAACAATTCTGAAGGGGTTGATCTTGAAGCAACAGCTCAACCAAGGTGGGGGTCAAGTTAGGCTTAGGAGCGTGGGGTCATGCCTGCAGGACCACCATCTAGCCGTGCGGTGCGAGTGATGACCCCTTGATCTCGGCCAGGGAAGGTTTGGGTGCCATCCACCACGGGCACCCCATTGTCTCCAAAGCGCTTCTTGTACTCCGGCATGTCCAAAAGGGCAGCCACAGCAGCCACCCTGCCAATACGGGCCTGTTGGTCAGCAAAAGCACTGGCCTCTGCCTGGCTAGGTGCACGACCCTGAAGGGCCATGTATGCGGCGTCGGCAGCCCTCAGCCCTGTGAAGGAAGCCAGTCGGTCCTGAAACAGGGAGCTGACACTCAGCTGGCGAATGAAGCCAGCCACCGTGATCCGTCCTGAACGAAGTTGGGACTCAGCAGAGGTGAGCCGCTCTTCCGCCAAAGGCACCCGGCCCAGGAGCTGTTGGTAGGCAGTGTTCACCACAGCCATCAACTCCTGTTCACTGGGTTTGGTGGACAGGGATAGCTTGCTGGGGGGCTTGGGTTTTTGCTGGCCAGGGATGGGGGAGGAACCTGCTGCTGGTGTGAAGAGCAGGTTGGCGGGGAGGGTGCGCATGGGCAACCCCTTCAAAAAGTCTGGCATTGCTGCCCGACTGCTCACCTTTGCACTCCACCTGGGTGGTTCTTGGTCAGACACCATGCTGGTGGTGGGCTGATCATCCACTGCACCGCTGGCCACAATGGCTGTAAACGTTGGGGTGTTGTAGGTGCGGGGGAAGGTGTCCTCTAGGGAGTAGGGCACCGTGTCTTCCCCAAAACGCTGGATGTACTCATCACTATCCAGGTAGCTGTCCACTTCTGCTGCCAGACCCTGGCTGGCCACCAAGCGGGCATGGACAGCCAATTCCTCCTGGTTAACCGGAGGCCGGCCCAGCAGGTGGCGGAAGTTGAAGGCCACAAATTGCTGGGGACTGCAAACCTCAAAATAGCGGCTGCGGTACAGGCTGCTGAGGGCAATCTCCCGTACAAACTGGCGCACGGTGATGGTGCCATTGGCCAGCAGGGACTCTGCTCCACCCAGCCGTTCAGATTCCATGGGTTGAATGTTGCCCAGCACCTGGCGATAAGCGGCCCGGATCACAGATTGGAGCTGAACCTTATCCCTGGGGCTGGTGAGGGTTACGGCCTTCTTGCAGGGGAGAGGGAGACCCCGGGTGAACTTGGGCGTTGCCACCGGTGGCACCACGGTGATCCGGGTGGCAAGGAAAGGACGCACACGATCCATTCCACGCCGTGGCAGGGCTCCCGCGTACTTGAACCCTCTAGATGGCTGCCGCTGGGGTCGCCGCTCTCCCCGCAATGGGTTGGACCTGTCACCCACATAGGGAATGCCATAGTCTGGCTTCATGCCTGGCACCACCCGTGCCAAGCGATCCCCTGGAGTGATGTAGCGCTCATAGGGGACCGTGTCTTCCCCAAAGACCTGGTTGTACTCCTGAGACTCCAGCAGGCTGTCCACCACACCGTAGAAGCCCTTACGGGCCGCCACATCGAAGTAGCGGTCAATTTCCCAGCGGCCATAGGTGGGACGTCCCAGCAGGTGCCGGTGGATCACCTCAATGGCTTTCACCACGTACAGACCGTCCCAGTAGCGCTTGCGAAATCTGTCAGAGCGGGCCACGATCCGTACAAACTCCCGCAGGCTGATGTCCCCGTTCTCCAGCTTGATCTCCTCGCTGGAGAGCCGCTCACCGGCGTAGCCCAGGGTACCCAGGACTTGCCTATAAACCGCTGCAATCACAGCCTGGGTGGAGGATTCCGTAGTGCGCACACTGGGCTGTCCCCCACGGCTGGGAACGGAGGCTCCACCTGTGGCCACCTGTTGCAGGCGCACCACCTTGGGTCCTGATGTGGTGGGACGTGGCTGGCGAGAAGCCTTTGAGCCCATCTGGACACTCAGGCCAGGGGCACTGCCCACAAAGATACGCCGGCTGTCGTAGCCAAATCCTGCGGCCAGGGTGCTGGGGGAGCGGGTGTTGGATGGGAAAATGGCCCCATACTGGTTGGCCACTGGATCATTGGCACCCCCATAGGCATGTTGATTGGGCAGGGGACGGCGCTGGCTAGAGAAGCTTGTCAGATATTGGGGTGAACCCTGAAAGCGTCCGGCGTAGTTAAAGAGCTTGCGGTTGGCTCCCCAGTTGGCGCTCTCCTGGGCCTCTTCCCCCAGATCACGAAGGTAGGGAACTGTTTCCTCCCCATAAATGCGGCCGTACTCAGCTGAATTCACCAAGAAATCCACCAGGGCACCTTGACCACCACTGGAGACCACAGCAAAGGCCTTTCGGAACTCTTCTAGGGTGCTCACACCCCGTCCCAGCACATGGCGGAAGGCCAACTCCACCGCCCTGCTATTGGACTGGTTGCTGTAAAAGTCGCGGCGGTAGATGGAAGAGCGACCAAGGCAGCGCACAAACTCCCGCATGGAGATGCGGCCATTGAGCACATCAGACTCAGGTTCGTCCAGGCGCAGGGAATAGGCCTTAACCACATCCCTCTCCAGCACCTGACGATAGGCTGCCCGAACTACTTCAGCTTTTTCCCGGCCTGAGAGCCCTGGCCGCATTACATAACGACCCGGGGATGCTGCTGCCTCCGCATAGGTGGCGGGCAACTGCAATCCCTGGGCCACCGCAGTGCCCGGGCGGAGGCGGGGTGAAGGGCCACCCTCAGACAGCTCCTTGAGCAGTACGTTGAAACTCTCCACCACCAGCTGGCGACCCTCTGGCTCATCCCGGAACAGGGCTGCTGCAGCGGCACGCATCTCCTGCAAAGCCAGAAGTGCAGCTGGAACAGAGCAGCCCTTTTCCAACACTTCCCGCAGGCCACGAGCATTGACCACCAAGATGCTGGGGTCACCCGCCACCACCGCATAGCCCACATAACGCAGGAACCAACCCAAATCCCGTAGGGACTTGGTCATCCGTTCCTTGCCGTAACGGGACACATCAATGGGGGTAAAGCCTGCCGGGGTGACCACGGCCACATCCCCATCAGGGCGGAAGCTGTCCAGCAATCGGCCCAAGAGTCCTCGACCGGAACCACCTTGCTCAGCAAAGGTTTCCACAGAGCGGTCAAAGGCCCTTTGCTCTGAGCGCCCTTCCGGTAAACCTGCACCCAGGCCAGGTACGGCTGCGGTGCGGCTCGGGGGCTCTTCCAGGTACGCCAAGGGTGTGCCACCGGAAAAGATACGGTTTGCAGCTTGGGCGATGATCCCCTCAGCGTTGGCGGCAAGACGGCGGGCAACGGCAATACGCTGCTGTCCATCCTGGAAGAAATTGATCAGCCGATCCAACTCAGTGCGGTCGGGGAAGCGATCCTGCTGTTCAGCCTGACGCAGGCTGGAGAGCGGCAGGGTGTCATACAGCTGCGGTGAAACGCTACTGCTGCCACTACTGACGGTCACGGTCATGAAGGTAAGGCTCCGATGCAGCCATGGCCTGATAGCTCAGACCTTCTGTGCCCGTAACGCTACGGCCATGGTTCCTGGAATTAGCACAGGGTGAACAAATGTTTGCAGCTCCGGGATGGTCTGGGATGCTCCCCTATGGAAAACCCCCATTTCCTCCACACCAATGGCCACTGCTGATGGCGCCACGCCCCAAGTGAGCGCTTTCTACAACACCTTCCCCTATCCACCGGACCCCCTCCAGGACGGCCCACCACCAGGATACAACTGGCGCTGGTGCTATGCCACCGCCTATAGCCACTGCACTGGCCGAGCACCCGAACCTCACCATCCCCTGCGCATTCTTGATGCTGGCTGTGGTTCCGGGGTGAGCACCGACTACCTGGTGCATCTGAATCCCGGGAGCCAGGTCACCGCCTTGGACATCAGCTCCACAGCCCTGGCTGTGGCCAAAGAACGGCTGGGGCGTTCCGGGGGTGCGGAGGGTGTCCACTTTCACTGCCTCAGCCTGGTGGATGCTCCCTCCTTAGGCCGGTTTCAGCTCATCAACTCTGTGGGGGTGCTGCACCATATGGCGGAGCCTGCTAGGGGCTTGGCGGCCCTGGCTGAGGCCCTGGCAGATGGGGGGATTCTGCACCTGTTCCTCTATGCCGATGGGGGACGGTGGGAAATTCACCGGGCCCAACATGCCTTGCAGCTCCTGGGTGTGCCGGCTGATGGGGCTGGGGTGGACTTTGCCCGTCAGCTCATTGACCAGCTGCCTGAGCAGAACAGCATCCGGCGGCGCCATCATCAGCGCTGGGCCTTGGACACCAACGGTGATGCGGCCTTTGCCGATATGTATCTCCATCCCCAGGAAACCAGTTACAACTTGGAGCGCCTCTTCCAGCTGGTGGAGGGTTGTGGGCTGGAGTTCCTGGGCTTCAGCAACCCTCAGGTATGGGCCCTGCATACCCTTTTGCAGGGGGAGGCCCTAGAACGGGCCCAGGCTTTGCCCCAGGAACAGCAGTGGCAGCTCATGGAGGCCCTGAACACGGAGATCAGCCACTTTGAGTTCTTTCTGGGCAAGGCACCTTTACCCCAGCACACCTGGAGTGATGATGGTGATCTTTTAGCTGCTACGGCCCAGGTCAACCCCTGTCTGTGGGGCTGGCCTGGTTTGCAGCTACTGGGCCCCGATCTGGAGCCTGTGAATCTCACCCCTGGGGAGTTAAACCTATTGCAGTCCATTGATGCAGCACCGGATCAGCCTCTGCAGCACATGGCAGACCCTGTGGAACCTGGAGATCAAGCCAGTCTGAAGGAGGTTGTCCGTAGCCTCTGGCGGCGCAGGTTGGTCCTGCTACGCCCCCCAGTTGGCTAATGGTGGATGGTAGGCTTCCCCCGCATTGACCTGTGAAGCAGCTCTGTGGATAGAAGGGAGGTGAACCGGGGCTTAGCCATGGATGGGTCCCCTGAGGATTTACTCCAGGGCAGCCATGCAAGCCTCTGGCGCAACCAGCTACTCCACCGCCTTGCTGGTCACAACCTGCCCTCTTCTCCCCTTGGTGGTGGGGCCGGCTTGGTGCATTTCACCCCGGTGGCCCCTAAAGACTTCCCATCTGCAGATGGGGAACACAACAAACCCGAACCGATGGTGGAATTTTTCCATCTGCGGCAACGGGTGCTGGTGCTGACCACCAACGTTGCCATTGGCGCTAGCTTGTTTGCTACCTTTTTTTGGAATCTGCAGACTGGCTTGAGTCTTCTGGCTGGAGCATTTTCAGGGATTGTCTACCTGCTTCTGCTCTCAAGAACTGTGGAGCGCCTGGGCAAGCGCTCCAACAAGCTGGGTAAGGCACACCTGGCGGCTCCCATTCTTGTGTTCATCTTGGCCCTTCGTCTGGATGGCCTGGACTTTCTCCCTGCCCTTGTTGGCTTTTTGCTCTATAAGCCAGCCATTTTGCTCATTGCTTTCAGGGATTTGACTAGTCCTGCTGCTTCTCCTGTCTCCATTTCTGGTCCTCCACCTGCCTGAGTCATGCTGCTCCAGACCCTTCTTCCTCTTGCTGAGGCTCTCCCGGCCCCTCAATCCATGGCTGAGGAAACCCATGGTTTAGAGGTTGGCCAGCACTTTTACTGGCACCTGGGGCCATTGAATCTCCACGGGCAGATCTTTCTCAGTTCCTGGATCCTCATTGGTGCCCTGCTGGTCATGGTGATTGCAGGCACTCGCCAGATGAAACGCAAGCCTCTGGGCTTGCAAAACCTTCTGGAATTTCTCTGGGACTACATTCGCAATCTATCCCGGGAACAAATCGGCGAGGCGGCCTACCGGGACTGGATGCCTTTTATCGGCACCCTGTTCCTGTTCATCTTCTTCTGCAATTGGGGAGGTGCCCTGGTGCCCTGGCGCCTGGTGCGTCTCCCCTCTGGTGAACTGGGGGCACCCACGGCAGACATCAACACCACTGTTGCCATGGCCCTATTGGTTTCCCTGGCTTACTTCTATGCGGGGCTGAGCCGCAAGGGTCTGCGGTACTTCGAGTACTACGTGGAGCCCACCCCCATCATGCTCCCCTTCAAGATAGTGGAGGACTTCACCAAGCCCCTATCCCTATCCTTCCGTCTGTTTGGCAACATCCTGGCTGACGAACTCACGGTTTCCGTGCTGGTGCTCCTTGTTCCCCTGTTTGTGCCTTTGCCCATGATGCTTTTGGGCCTATTCACCAGTGCGATCCAGGCCTTGATTTTTGCCACCCTGGCGGCCTACTACATTGGTGAGGCGGTTCACGAGGAGCATGCCTGAGGCGCCCCTCTCTCCGTCATACCCATACCTGCGCGCGGTCCCACCATCCCCGGGCCCTTTCCCTGTCTGAGGAATGTTCCAGGCGCGCTCCCCCATAACCGCGCAGCAGCATCTGCGCAATCCCAACCCTAGATCCCCTCAACCATGGAATCCCTGATCCCTGCAGCATCTGTTGTCGCCGCCGGCTTGGCCGTTGGCTTGGGGGCCATTGGCCCCGGCATTGGCCAAGGTACCGCTGCTGGCGGGGCTGTTGAAGGCATTGCCCGCCAGCCTGAGGCTGAGGGGAAGATTCGTGGCACCCTGCTACTCTCCTTGGCCTTTATGGAAGCGCTCACCATTTACGGCCTGGTGGTGGCTCTGGTGCTGTTGTTTGCTAATCCCTTCTCCTGAAGGTGAGTCAGCAAGACGTTGGGGCTCAGGTGTGCTGAGTCACAACTCGTTCTCCTGAACTGTGTTCTCCTGAACTGTTTTCCACCTCTGCCCTCTAATGATCAGCTGGTTCCTGCTGGCCGAGGCCCCTGTTTCTGAAGGCGGCCTCTTTGACCTTGATGCCACCTTGCCCCTTATGGCTGTTCAGGTGGTGATCCTCACATTCATCCTCAACAAGCTGTTCTTCCAGCCTGTGGGCAGGGTGGTTGAGGAGCGGGAAGGCTTTGTGGCCATTAGCCACAAGGATGCTAAGGAGAAACTGGCTCAGGTGCAAGGCCTGGAGCAGGATCTCAAGTTGCAACTGCAACAGGCCCGTCAAGAAGCCCAAGCCGTCATTGCTGAAGCTGAGGCAGAGGTGGACACCCTTCACAAGGCTGCCTTAGGGGAAGCAAAAGCCAGTGCAGCTAAGCTGCGGGAAAAGGATCGGGCTGAGATTGATGGCCAGCGGGCCGAAGCCCGTGAGGTTCTTGCTGTAGAGGCTCGCCAGCTGGCTGATTTGATTGTTCAGCGCCTGGCCACTGTCTGATTACCTGATGCCCATCATTGCCTCTGCAGCCACCATGACCACCCCCCTCTTGCTTGCAACAGAAGGCTTTGGCTTTGACCTGGACCTGTTTAACGACAACCTGGTTAACCTGGCTATCCTCATTCCCATTCTGGTCTGGTTTCTCAAAGGTTTTCTTGGGGGCATTCTCTCTCGCCGCCGTGAGACCATCCTCCAAGACCTGAATGAGGCTGAATCCCGCCTCAAAACAGCTGAGGACCAACTGAGTAAAGCTGAAGCTGAGCTGGCCAAGGCCCGGGAGAAGGCCCAGGAGATCAGGGAAGACGGACGGCGTCGTGCCCATGCCATTCGTGAAGCGGGAGAGCAGAACACCATTGCTGAGATGGCTCGTCTTCAAGCTGAGGCCAAGGCTGATACAGATAGTGAGGCCCGTCGCATCAACAACGAACTGCGTCGCAGCACCGCTGAGCAGGCCATTGAACTGGCCCTCCAGCAACTGCCCAAGGCCCTTTCTCCTGAGAAGCAGCAAAAGCTTCTGGAAGCCACCATCAACAACATCGGTTAGACGATGCCGCTCCTCAATACCATCGCCACCCCTTACGCCGAAGCTCTGCTGCAAATCGGAGCTCAACAGGGCACCAGGGATGAACTTGCTTCTGATGCAAAAGCTGCCCTCGAACTCTGGGGAAGCTCAAAGGCCTTGCGGGAGGCCATGGGTTCTCCAATCCTTGAGCCCCAGGTAAAAAAAGCTGTCATCACAGCCCTATTCCAGGATAAGGAGGTGTTGAAGCAGCCTGCCAGTCTCAACCTGCTGAAGCTTTTGGCTGATCGTCAGCGCATCAGCATGATGGGGGCAGTGTTTGAGCGCTTTCTGGAGCTTTACCGTAAGGCCAAGGGCATTGCCCTGGCCCAGGTCACCAGCGCAACGCCCCTCACCCCAGAGCAGGAGGAGCAGCTCAAGCAAAAGGTTCAAACCATGGCAGGCAGCGACGCTGTGGATTGTTCCATCACCGTTGATCCTTCCCTAATTGGTGGTCTGATCGTGCGCATTGGTTCCCGTGTTGTTGATGCCAGTCTGGCCGGACAAGTCCGTCGCCTTGGCCTCAGCCTGGCCAAAGTCGCTTAATACCCCTTCCAAAAACCCGCCCTTCCCCTCTCCTAAGCCATGGTTTCCATCCGCCCTGACGAAATCAGTGCCATCCTCAAGCAGCAAATTGAGGACTATGACAAATCCGTCTCTGTTAGCAACGTCGGCACTGTTTTACAGGTTGGCGACGGCATTGCTCGCATCTATGGCCTGGAGCAGGCCATGGCAGGTGAGCTGCTGGAATTTGCAGATGGCACAGAAGGGATTGCCCTGAACCTGGAGAGCGACAATGTGGGTGCTGTGCTCATGGGTGAGGGCTATGGCATTTCTGAGGGCAGCAGTGTCAAGGCCACAGGCAAAATCGCCTCTGTACCCGTGGGTGAGGCCATGGTGGGCCGGGTGGTGAATGCCCTTGGGGAGCCAGTGGATGGCAAGGGTGCCATTGAAACCACGGCCACCCGCCTGATTGAGTCGCCAGCGCCAGGGATTATCCAGCGCCGCTCCGTCCATGAACCCATGCAGACGGGCATCACGGCCATTGATGCCATGATTCCCATTGGCCGTGGTCAGAGGGAGCTGATCATCGGTGACCGCCAGACCGGTAAAACCGCCATTGCCGTTGATACCATCCTGAACCAGGCGGACCAGGATATGATTTGTGTCTATGTGGCCATTGGCCAAAAGGCAGCTTCCGTGGCCAATGTGGTGCAGGTGCTTCGGGAGAAGGGTGCCTTGGCCTACACCGTGGTGGTGGCTGCCAATGCCTCAGAGCCTGCTGCGCTCCAATACCTAGCCCCCTATGCCGGCGCTGCCATTGCCGAGCACTTTATGTATGAGGGCAAGGCCACCTTGGTGATCTACGACGATCTCTCCAAACAGGCCCAGGCCTACCGGCAGATGTCCCTTCTGCTCCGTCGTCCCCCCGGACGTGAAGCTTATCCTGGCGATATTTTCTACTGCCACAGCCGCCTTCTGGAGCGGGCTGCAAAGCTTAGTGACGCCATGGGCAAAGGCTCCATGACAGCCCTACCCATCATTGAAACCCAGGCGGGAGATGTGTCAGCTTACATTCCCACCAATGTGATCTCCATCACCGATGGCCAGATTTTCCTCTCCTCAGACCTGTTCAATTCCGGTCTGCGGCCGGCCATCAATGTGGGCATCTCCGTGAGCCGGGTTGGTGGTGCTGCCCAGACCAAGGCCATCAAGAAAATTGCCGGTAAGCTGAAGCTGGAGCTGGCCCAAGCAGCTGAGCTGGCGGCCTTCTCCCAGTTTGCTTCAGACCTAGATGCGGCTACTCGAGCTCAACTGGACCGTGGTGCACGGCTGCGGGAAATGCTCAAACAGCCCCAGTTCAGCCCCTTGATTCTGGCGGAGCAGGTGGCCCTGGTCTATGCCGGCACCAAAGGTTTGCTGGACGACATTCCCGTTGAGCAGATTCAGACCTTTGTGCGGGAACTGCGGGAATACCTCAAGGTGAGCGCAAAGGAATTTGTCGCAGAGATCCAGACCAAAAGAGTCATGTCTGGCGAGGCAGAGGACAAGCTCAAAGCTGCCATTGATGCTGTCAAGTCCAGCATGTTGGCTGCTGTCTGATTCCCTCAGGCCCTTACCATTCTGCTGAACCATGGCCAATCTCAAGCAAATTAGAGACCGCATCAACTCGGTCAAAAACACTCGCAAAATCACTGAAGCCATGCGCCTAGTGGCGGCGGCCAAGGTGCGTCGTGCCCAGGAACAGGTGCTGCGCAGTCGCCCCTTTGCTGATCGCATGGCCCGGGTCCTGGAAAATCTCCAGGCCCAAATGGCATTTGAAGATGCGGATGCCCCCCTCTTGGAAAAGCGGGAGGTTCGTGCTGTCACTCTGGTGGCCATTGCCGGGGACCGGGGTCTCTGCGGTGGCTACAACGCCAATGTGATCAAGCACACAGAGGAGCGGTATGGGGAGCTGCGGGCTAAGGGGTTGGAGGTGAATCTCCTGTTGGTGGGCCGGAAGGTCAATGCTTACTTTGGCCGTCGGGACTACACCATCCTCAAAGCCATTGAAAATCTGGAGCAGGTACCCACAGCCGCTGAGGCCAGGGGCATTGCCGATTCCATCCTGCCCCTGTTTGAAGGCAGGAGCAGTGATCGTGTGGAGGTGATCTACACCAAGTTCATCAATCTGGTGAGCTCCAAGCCAGTGGTGCAGACCCTATTACCCCTGGACCCCCAAGGCATTGCCAGTGTGGGTGATGAGATATTCCGCCTCACCAGCAAAGGTGGGGCCATGGAGGTGGAGCGGGGCCAACTGCCCAACACCCAGCCCAAGTTGCCCTCGGCAATGATCTTTGAGCAGACCCCCCTACAGCTGCTGAATGCCCTCCTGCCCCTTTATGTGCAGAACCAGGTGTTGCGCTCTCTCCAGGAAGCAGCAGCTTCAGAGCTGGCCAGCCGCATGACGGCCATGAACAACGCCAGTGATAATGCGAAGGCCCTGGCAAAAACCCTCACACTGGACTACAACAAAGCCAGGCAAGCAGCCATCACCCAAGAAATCCTTGAGGTGGTGGGTGGTGCTGCCGCCATGGGTTGAGCTGGCCATGGACACCTTCACCATCACTGTTCACCTGGAAGGAGCCATTCATACCTTCCCCTGCCGTGGGGATCAAACGGTGCTGTCAGCTGCAGAAGCTGCTGGGTTGCCTTTGCCCTGTTCCTGCTGCACAGGACTATGCACCACCTGCGCTGCCTTGCTCAAGGGTGGTCAGGTGGTGCAACCGGATGCCATGGGTGTGCGGGATGACCTCCAGCAGAAAGGCTTCACCTTGCTGTGTGTGGCTTACCCCCGCAGTGATCTGGAACTGGAGGCTGGCCAGGAGGATGCCCTCTATGGGCTGCAGTTCGGCCAATACCAGAATTAACCCTGGGTAAAGCAAACCTGTGGAAGGAATGGCCATGGACCCTTCAGCACCCCGATTGCAGAGGGTGTCTCTGGAGCTGATTCTGGAACCTGGTCCTTTGCTGGAACCCATTGAGGCTGCTTTGGCTCAACACGGCACACCATTGCGTTGGGCCATCACGGCCTGCACTCCCCTACCAGATAAGCAGCGCTGGCTACGGCTGGAAGCCGTGGTGCTCCATCAGCTCCCTTAGCCATGGGCACACCACCATTACCCACGGTGCTGATCATTCCCACAGGAATTGGGTGTCAGCAGGGAGGCTTTGCCGGTGATGGCTTGCCGGTGGCCCGTCTATTGGCGGCGGCCAGTGGCTGCCTCATCACCCACCCCAATGTGCTCAACGCCGCTTCCCTCTACTGGCCTGATGCACGGATCCACTATACGGAGGGTTGGGCACTGGATCGCTTTTGCCGAGGCCATGTGGCTTTACGGTGCCAGCACCGCCATTGCCTGGGCCTGTTGTTGGATGGTGGCCTGGAGTGGGACTTACTGGAGCGCCACCGCCAGGTGGCTGCTGCTGCACGGGCCAGCTTAGGTCTGCCCATGGGGCCCCAGGTGGTGACACCAGAACCCCTGGGAGTTCATTTGGAACAGGGGATAAGCGGCATCAGCTGGGGTGGCTTAAAGCGTGTGGATTTGCTGTTGGAGGCTGGCCGTCAACTGCAGCGCCATGGTGCTACGGCCGTGGCTGTGGTGACTCGCTTCCCTGATGAACCACCCACGTCATCGGTGCTGCAGAACTATCGCCATGGCCATGGTGTGGATGCCCTGGCGGGGGCAGAGGCAGTGATTAGCCATTTACTAGGACAGGAGTTGGGCCTCCCTTGTGCCCATGCTCCGGCTTTGCGCCCCCTGGAATTGCTACCAGATGTGGACCCCCGGGCAGCTGCAGAGGAGTTGGGCTATACCTTTCTACCATCTGTGCTGGTGGGTCTGAGCCGGGCCCCCCAGTTGATCCCCACAGCAGCGGCCCAAGCTGGTGATCTTCTGGGCCATCAGGTGGGTGCCCTGGTGGTGCCCCATGGTGCCCTTGGGGGGCCAGCAGTCCTTGCAGCGGCAGAGTGCTCCATCCCCATTCTGGCTGTCCATAACCCTTCCCAGCTGCAGGTCACCGCAGAAGCCTTGGGACTGGAGGGGGTCATCAGCCTCAGGAATTATCAGGAGGCTGCGGGAGTGGTGTTGGGCTTGCGGGAGGGTCTAGATCCTGGTGCCTTGCAACGGCCCCTGGGGCAAACTGGCCAGCAGTTGATCAGGGCCCATGCCCCTTAAGCCCGAGCTATGTGTTGTGCAAACCATCCCGCGGGAGGGGCCAGGTCTCATTGGCGACCTGGCCACGGACCGGGGCTGGCAGATGCAGCTGACCCAGCTCTGGACCCGTCAACCTCTACCCCAGCCCCGGCCTGGCCGAGCTTTTCTACTGCTGGGTGGACCGGCCAGCGCCAATGATAGCCATGGAAGGATGCCAGAGTTGGTCCGTCTCTGTGAGTCTTTGCTGGAGCAGCAGGTTCCTGTCATGGGCATCTGTTTAGGTCTCCAGGTGCTGGCCAAAGCTAGGGGCTGCACAATTCGCCCAGCCCGTCAGCGGGAACTGGGTTGGTTGGATGGCCAGGGACGACCCTGGCAGCTTCACCACACTCAAGATGGTGCCCGCCACCCTCTGCTGCGCAACTTGCCTAATCCCCTACCGGTGTTCCAATTACATGGGGAGGAGGTGGCCAGCAATGATAGGGTTCAGACCATGGCCAGCAGCCCTCTCTGCCACAACCAGATTGTGGCCCTTGGCCCTGCAGCCTATGGTGTACAGGGCCACATGGAGTTAGACAAGGATATGGTGGAGCGTTGGTTTATTGAGGACGAAGATCTGCACACCATCTCCCAACAGGCAGAGCTCAATGGGGCTGGCTTGGAGAAGCTAAGGCCTATTGGCCGGACATTCTATGGGAACTGGTTGGAGATGGCAGCTGGCCAGCTGGCCCTTGCCTAGAGACACCCCCACCCTCACTCTCCCAGATGGCATGGTTGGAGTCCAACTGCCCTGAGCGAATCAGCATGGCTCGGGAGCGGGCACATTCTGCTTCTGCCTCCTCCAAACCCATGGTCTCAATGAGCCAAACAAGCTCATCATGCTCATCCTTGTCCAGATTCAGCCCATAGCGATGAGCCAACAGAGTAGCTTGCTCTTGTTGCTCATGGTGTCCAGGGGTACTGGGCTGGGCCAGGCTCACGGTGCCTTGGGGTGAGTGGGGAAGCTAGTCTAGCCAGGAACAACTGGAGATTTTTTGTGACATTTGGTGAACGACGGCCATGGAAGCCTGAATTAATCATGAAGATTGGAAAGAAGCCCCTAAGGAGACTCCATGAAGAGCCACACGCTCCCCGGTGGTCCCACCCACCAAAACCTTGCTGATACCACCGGCTGGCGACTAGCTCCACCAGGACTGCTTCATGTTGTTCGCTGGGAACAACTCACTGATTCAGCTGTGGCCAAAACTGGCCCTATCCAGCCCCACACCACTGAAGTCAGCTGAAATCCCCCTTCACAGTTCCATACACTGCTCTGGCTACCCTATTCCCAGCTGATCCTACTTTCTAGCTCAACACTCCCCCCTGTTGAATGGGGGAAGGAATCACTTTGTTGGTGCTTATATGTGGCGTATGTGGCGTTAGTCTGGATTCGATGCTCAATGGCTCCTGAACACAATAGCTTCAGGGGTTGTAGTTTCTGTTTTATTATAACTAGACAGTTACTTTAGATGATAGATCTTTGACGGTAGAGATGATAGTACAAACTTCGAAGGTGTATCTATTTGGTAACAAAATAAGGTAACAAGCTGTGTAAAGTAAAAGAAGAAAATATCTCCAGCTGAGAAATGGTAATGTTGGTAAATCCATGGCATCCATCACGGGAGCCATCATGTAATTCCTGCCAGTCATCAAAACCCTAGTTTCCTTTTTTCATAGGGAAATCATCTCCTGTGACATCAGTATAATGTCCGTCACGAAACATGGCATTTTCAAAAATAATGATTGTATAGCGATAATAATTATCACCATGGGTACCTGGCTCAACCACAAGATAAGATCTTTCCAGAGGTTCATGGGAAATGGTAACGCTCATCTTCCTTTATGGCTCAGTTGTCTCAGT
Source organism: Synechococcus sp. PNGco_S_binSS4 (assembly GCA_007571085.1). GTDB lineage: Bacteria > Cyanobacteriota > Cyanobacteriia > PCC-6307 > Cyanobiaceae > Synechococcus_B. The sequence continues at coordinate 294 of RKSC01000077.1, read as the reverse complement.
GCCAGGGACAGCAGGAATCTGGAAATAGTATATAGACCCTCTATTAAGATCACTTAAGATATATTCACTGACGTGGGCACTATTACTACCCTCAATGCTATCCATGACAAACCCAAGGGCCATGGGACAAGTTTTCCTCCCTTTGACGGCACTCGATTTGACCATACTCAATGGATTGGACTGAATCTCTTCCCATACTCGAACTGCCCCCCCGGCTCCCCCAATCCCTGGAAGGAGTTTTGCCCAAATCCCCCTGGGCCTATGCCGGAAGCCTCCGATTACAACGAAGAGGAG
>RKSC01000027.1 GCA_007571085.1 Synechococcus sp. PNGco_S_binSS4 | reverse complement strand
CCTAACCAGGTGCCGCCACAGAACCTGGAAGCGGAGGAAGCTGTGTTGGGGGGAATTCTCCTGGACCCAGAGGCCATGGCCAAGGTGGCAGACATTCTCCATCCCGATGCCTTTTATGTGGCAGCCCATCGGGAGATTTTTCGCACCGCCCTGGTGCTCTATAGCCAACACCAGCCCACGGATCTCACCTCCATGACCGCCCAGCTGGCGGATTCTGGCCACTTGGACAAGGTGGGAGGCAGCCCACGGCTGGTCCAGTTGGTGGAGCGGGTCATTGGCACTGCAGCCATTGATCAGTACGCCCAGCTGGTGGTGGATAAGCACCTGCGACGCCAGTTAATCAAGGTGGGCAATGAGGTGATGGGGCTGGGATTTGACCAGGGGCGACAACTGGCCAGCTTGCTGGATGAGGCGGAGCAGAAAATTTTTGCCATCAGCCAGGAACGGCCCAGGGCAGGGCTTGTCCCCACGGTGGAAATCCTCACCCGCACATTCAATGAAATTGAGAGCCGCTCCCTGGGTGATTCCGTGGCGGGCATCCCTGTCAATTTCTATGACCTGGACGCCATGACCCAGGGACTCCAGCGCAGTGACCTGATCATCGTTGCCGGCCGCCCTGCCATGGGCAAAACCTCCATTGTGTTGAGCATGGCCAAGAATGTGGCAGCCCTGCAAAAGTTGCCCGTCTGCATGTTTAGCCTGGAGATGAGTAAGGAGCAGCTCATCTACCGGCTTCTGTCCATGGAAACGGGAATTGAGAGTGGGCGCCTGCGCACAGGACGTCTTAGTCAAGAGGAGTGGCCTCTCCTGGGTCAGGGCATCAACACCTTGAGCCAGCTGCCGGTTTTCATTGATGACAAGCCTGATAGTGGTGTGCTGGACATGTGCTCCCTTTGCCGCCGGCTCAAGACCCAGCAGGGACAAGACCTGGGCATGGTGGTGGTGGATTATCTCCAGCTGATGGAGGGCTCCAACTCCGACAACAGGGCCCAAGATCTCTCCGCCATTACCCGTGGCCTCAAGCAGATGGCCCGGGAGCTGCAGGTGCCGGTTGTGGCCCTCTCCCAGCTGAACCGGGGCGTGGAGTCCCGCACCAATAAGCGGCCCATGCTCAGTGACTTGCGCGAATCCGGCTCCATTGAGCAGGATGCTGATTTGGTGTTGATGATCTACCGGGATGAGTACTACAACCCGGAAACACCAGACAAGGGGCTTGCTGAGATCATCGTCACTAAGCACCGCAATGGTCCGGTGGGCACGGTCAAGCTGCTCTTTGAATCCCAGTACACCCGCTTCCGCAACCTGGCCTCCTAGGGGATATGGATTGGCACCAGCACCACCCCTAGAGTTGAGCCGTGGAGAACTTTTGCAGCGAACGGTTTGATGTGATCGTGGTGGGAGGTGGCCATGCTGGCTGTGAGGCGGCCTTGGCCGCTGCTCGCCTCGGCTGCTCCACCGCCCTATTCACCCTGAATCTGGATCGCATTGCTTGGCAGCCCTGCAATCCAGCTGTGGGGGGTCCAGCAAAAAGCCAGCTGGTCCATGAGGTGGATGCCCTAGGGGGTGCCATAGGTGGCCTAGCAGATGCCCACGCCATTCAAAAGCGCCTACTCAATGCCAGTCGTGGACCTGCGGTCTGGGCACTGCGGGCCCAAACTGACAAGCGGCGCTATGCCCTGGGGATGCAACGGCTCCTCCAGGAGCAAGCCAACCTGTCCCTGCGGGAGGCCATGGTGACCGATCTGCTCACCAGTGGCAGTGGCAGCCAGGGCACACTCCGCATTCATGGGGTGGAAACCTACTTCGGCAGTTGCTACAGGGCTGAGGCGGTGGTGCTCACCACCGGCACCTTCCTGGGAGGTCGCATTTGGATTGGTGGCCGCTCTCAACCGGCTGGCCGCTCTGGAGAAGCGGCAGCCACAGGCTTGACAGAGGCTTTGCAGCGCTTGGGTCTGGAGACCGGTCGCCTCAAGACCGGCACCCCGGCCCGGGTGGATCGCAGCAGTGTGGCCTTGCACACCTTGGAAGAGCAACCTAGTGATGGGGCAGATCGCTACTTCAGCTTTGATCCCCGGAACCGGGTCCATGGTCCCCAGCTCAGCTGCCACATCACCCGCACCACCCCTGCCACCCACCAGCTCATTCGAGACAATCTCCACCTCACCCCCATCTATGGAGGTTTTCTGGATGCAAAAGGTCCCCGCTATTGCCCCTCCATTGAGGACAAAATAGTTCGCTTTGCTGAGAAGGAATCCCACCAGATTTTTCTGGAGCCGGAGGGCCTAGACAGCCCTGAGCTGTACATCCAGGGTTTCAGTACAGGGTTACCAGAGGCTTTGCAACTGCAACTCCTGCGCACCCTGCCAGGACTGGAGCATTGCACCATGCTGCGGCCCGCCTATGCGGTGGAGTACGACTACGTTCCCGCCACCCAATGCTGGCCCAGCCTAGGGGTGAAGGGCATCCATGGCCTCTACACAGCTGGCCAGCTAAATGGCACCACCGGCTATGAGGAGGCAGCAGCCCAAGGTTTGTTGGCTGGCCTGAATGCAGCCCGGCAGCTGGGTGGCCAACCTCCCCATGTGTTTTCCCGGGACAGCAGCTACATGGGCACCATGGTTGATGACCTGGTGAGCAAAGACTTGAGGGAGCCCTATCGGGTCCTCACCAGCCGCAGTGAGTATCGTCTGCTGTTGCGGGGCGATAATGCTGATCGGCGCCTCACCCCCATGGGTCGGGCCCTGGGCCTGGTGGATGATCGCCGTTGGAATACCTTTGAAGCCAAGCAAAAGGCCATCCAGGCACAACAGGACTGGTTGGAGAGCAACCGTATCAAGGCCAGCGATCCAGCAGGGGTGGCCCTTGCCAAAATGAGCGGTGCTGCCATCAAAGGTTCCATCACCATGGCAGAGCTCCTCCGCCGCCCGGGTGTCCACAGCCAGCACCTGGTCCGCCATGGGCTGATCCCCTCCCATGTGCCCCCAGAGGTTCGGGAAGGGGCGGAAATTGACATCAAGTACAGGGGTTATCTGGACCGTCAGCGACAACAAATTGCTGTGGTGCAGAAGCAGCACAGCCGCCCACTAAAGCCCACCATCCCCTACCAAACCATCACCACCTTGTCCAAGGAGGCCCGGGAGTGTCTCAGCAAGGTGCAACCCCTCACCCTGGGGCAAGCCACCCGCATTCCTGGTGTGAGTCCGGCGGATGTGAATGCCTTGCTCCTCTGGCTGGAGCTGCAGCAGCGGCGACAGGATAAACCTGATGGGGTCTTAATATGACGTTACAAAGGCAGACCCGGAGGCCATGGAAACTGGCTAGGCGCCTAGCCACAACTCACCCCAGGGTCACCAGAAAAACATTAAGCTTGCTACCATGGCTATCTGCAAAACTGATCCGGGCCTACTCTTTCTCTGGACAGCCAGTCCCAGTAGGGTTTTAGCAGGGGAAGCCCCCGTTCAGCTGAGCCCCTCCTGGCGCTTAATGCTCATGGGGGACGGAAGCCCCACAGGGCATTTGCAGTTGCTGACTGGCCATAGCGTGGAGGTTGATCTGATTGCCATGGAGGGGCAACCACCCTACTCCCCTCTCCAGTATGGAACCGAAGTGCCCGCTGAAGTGAAGGAGCTGAGTGGTTCTTTGCTGCGCCGGCAGGTGTGGCTCCGTTGTGGGCAGAAAACCCTCATGTGGGCAGAGAGCTGGTGGAACCACCAGGATGCCCAAAACCACCTCCACGATCTTCGCCAACCCATCTGGGCCAGCCTGGGGCGAGACCGGGTGGAGTTGTTTCGGGAGGTGGATGGTTTGGGTCAGGTGCAGAGTAGGGCCCTGGAGAGGCGCTTTGCTGCCGCAAATCCTTTCTGGTGCCGCCACTACCGCTTCTTTAAGGGGGGGCGGGTGCTCACCGTGATCCGTGAGGTGTTTTCCCCAGCTTTGGAAACCTACTTAGGACCTAGCTCCATGGTGCCGTCGTAAGCTTTCTACAGGGAATATGTTCTAATGCTCATAAAGTGCACCAACAATTCCCAGGCTGCAATTCCAGTTCTTGGTAAAACTAAATCTGTAGGGTGAAGTTCATTAAACTTACTATGTTCAGGAATTCACCATCTTTCTGCTGAAAACCTGAAAATTACCTCTCTCAGGCTTCCAATTCCAAGTCAAGCAGCAAGCATGGCTAAAACCAAACAGAGAACGCCCATGCACACTGTTTCTCACTTTCCCAACGGAGATTGCCATCAAATCTGGCTAACGTTGACGGAACTTGGTCGCCGCTTTGGGATCTCCGCTGTCCACTGTGGCCATCACCTCAGTCAAGCTGGTTTACGGGACAGAAACGGACTTCCCCTGCCCATGGCCATTCACAAGGGCTATGCCTATAGGAGACCTGAGCAGAGTGCCAATCGCAGTGCCCTCTGGCACCGTGATCGCTGTATTGCCCTGCTGCAGGAATTGGGTCTCCATCTTGTGGAGGAGCAGCAGCTTGTGGAGCAGTGGGCTGATCTCCTTGAGGCCCTTCATGTGGGCTCCCCTGCCATTCTCGCCACCCCTCAGGAGATGGCAGATGCAGAAATGCCCCACCACATCTGCGCCTGGGTCAATCATTGCCTTGCTGTTCGGGGTAGCCAGCTGCGCATCAACAACAAGAAGAACCCTGTGCAAGCCATGGGGGCCAGTGAGAAGTTTGCCTTAAGGCCAGGAGATGATCACCACATCCACGGGGATCTAATGGCTGCTGCGGCTTAAGGGGCTGGATGTTTAATGGGCATCCTGCATTTCATAGAAATCGGGCTGCACATAATCTTTGCGCAGGGGCCAGCCTTGCCAGTCCTCTGGCATGAGCAGTCGCTTGGGGTGGGGATGGCCCTCATAGGAAATGCCAAACATGTCAAAAGACTCCCGCTCCTGCCAATCAGCACCGCGATACAGGCTGTAGAGAGAAGTGGTCACCGGCTTAGCCCGGTCGTGAAACACCTTCAGGCGTACTTCTGCGCAGCTACCCCCTGTGAAACCACCCATGTTGACCAGGTGATAGAAGCTCACCAAAGGGCGCCCCACACCTTCGTCGTAGGCCCCCTGACATTGCAGGTAATCAAAGCCAAAGGCCTTGAGGGCAGCAGCAATGGGTTGGAGAACCACGGAATCCACAGCAATGGTTTCCACCCCCAGGTGGTCTGGTTCCAGCACTTGATGGTGGAAGCCTTCCCCACTTAGCCACTGACTCACCGGCCCTGG
>RKSC01000116.1 GCA_007571085.1 Synechococcus sp. PNGco_S_binSS4 | reverse complement strand
TGCCAGGGTAAGGGGTATGGAGAGGTTTAGGGTTGCTGGCTGCTATAGCCTATTGGCTTTAGGTTATAGCAGCTTTAGGTTGTTAGTTCAGTGAACAAGTCCTCCTGGGGATCAGTAACACTGTTTTCGTTTTTATGGGGCTATTCACCCATGTCAGGAATGTCCACGGGGTTGTTCTGGATCCATTCCTCCTGGTTCTCCCTCCATTCTGCCTCAGCCGGGTAGCTGGTTAGACACACATCAAGCTGCTTTTTAACACAACTTGCTTCCAATTTTTCTAATGCATCATATATGGCAAACACGCTCTTCTTTATCTCAATTATTCCGGCTTCGATATGTACACCAGGCCAGATAGTACCTACTCGCCTGCTCATTATGGGAGTTAGCCAGGAAGTGTTTGACTTAAGACCGCTTATGTGATTCTTAAGTAGTGGATGATCGGTATCTAGTAATGGATTATCGGTGCCTCCCGCATTATCTAATAAGTCCATGGTTTGTTCATATGCCTTTTTCGTCTTGGTCCCATAGGTCCAGTCCCTCCAGGTGGCCCACGTGTCCATGGCGGTTACCATGGCTTGGGCACTGACTTTTGCCTTAGCTACGCTCTGTTTCCATAGGGAGGCTTGCTCCTTCATATCAAATGTTAAATGATCCAGAACGTCCTGATAGGCTGCCTGTAGGTGGGCCTCATAAGCTGCTTCATAAGCCGCCTCATGGGCCTCCTTAGCTACGTCCTGTTTCCATAGGGAGGAGTGTTCCTCCCTATCATTAATCAAATCATTAAGAAAAGTCTCATCCATCAAATCAATTAGGAAGATCTCATAGGCCTTCTGGAGGTGGGCCTCATAGGCCTCCTCATAGGCCTCCCTGGCCACCCTATATTCCCATAGGGAGGCTTTTTCCTCTATACCAAATCTCAAATCATCCAGAAGGTCCTTATAGGTGGCCTCCAGCTCGGTCCTAGCTTTGTCCTCGCCCCCCTCCAACACTGGGGGAGAGGAAGACCACTCCTCATGGGGAGAGGAAGGCGGCCACTCCCCATGTTCATATGCCATGGATGGGGGTGTTAGGCTCCCTACCATGGCCAGAGAAAGGGCGAGGGGAAGACAGTTGGTCAGTCGGATACGCATCGGAGTGAGCCATGCTCTTCCCTAATCCTAGCACCTTCGGTAACTTCTGCTGATCTTCAAACCAATGATTTTCAAACCAATGATCTTCAAACCAAATTTTCTCCTGGTCAATGACTTGGCTAGTGACTGAACCATTGGGTGGGGAGTTTCAGGGCATGGGGTGCCATGGTGGTGGATGGAGGCCAGGGAGCGGTTAAGGCAGTCCTGAACAGGCTGGATGCCCATGGGGTCTGCTGGTGCAGGAGGAGAATGGGTGGCCATGGATATTGAAGGTGGGACAGTGTGGGGCCTGCTCAGCTGGTTGCCCCCAGCCCTTGGTTAAGGTTTTCTCTGCTTCCCATCCTTGGTTGCTCAATGCGGGCCACAGAGCTACACCTGGTTACCCTTCGCCAGCCCCCAGCAGAGGCGGACATTGCTTCCCACCGGTGGCTGGTGCGGGGTGGATTCATAAGGCGGGTTACCGCTGGAGTCTACGCCTACCTACCCCTCATGTGGCGGGTGCTGCGCAAAGTGGAAGCCATCATACGTGAGGAAATGGATGGCACCGGTGCCCTGGAGCTGCGCTTGCCAGCCCTGCAACCTGCAGAGCTTTGGCGCCGCTCTGGCCGCTGGGACACCTACACAGCGGGTGAAGGGATCATGTTTAACCTGAGGGATCGCCAGGGGAGGGAGCTGGGCCTAGGCCCAACCCATGAAGAGGTGATCACCACCATTGCCGCTGATTTGATTCGCTCCTACCGGCAGCTACCCGTCTCGTTCTATCAGCTGCAAACCAAGTTCAGAGATGAAATCCGTCCACGGTTTGGGCTGATGCGAGGGCGGGAATTCATAATGAAAGATGCCTACTCCTTCCATGGCAATGAGGAGGACCTACGGTGTTATTACCGGATCATGGATGGGGCCTATGGCCGCATCTTTTCCCGCTGTGGTCTCAAGGTGCTGGCTGTGCAGGCGGACAGTGGTGCCATTGGCGGGGCGGCCAGCCAGGAGTTCATGGCCGTTGCAGAAGCTGGGGAGGACTTGGTATTGAGCAGTGGTGATGGCCGCTATGCCGCCAACCAGGAGCGGGCCCAGTCCCTACCATCTCCGCCGGTGCCCCTTGGGGTGGCTGAGGACAGACTTTTTGCCACACCAGGTCAGGCCAGCATTGAGGCTGTCTGTGGTGCCCATGGTCTAAATCCCAGCCAGACACTCAAGGTGCTACTCCATCGGGCCTGCTTTGCCCATGGCCCCCACCAGCCCGTGCTCACGGTGCTCCGCGGCGATCAGGAGGTGAATACGGTCAAGCTTATTAACGTGCTCAGCAGCCTACTGGCAGATAGGGGCACCCTGCTGGCCCTGGAGCGGTTAGATGCAGATGCCCTGAATAACCATGGGTTGCAGCTGCCCGTGGGATTTCTTGGCCCTGACCTGCCAGATCATGCCATTGAGGGTGCGCCAAATTTGATGGGTTCCTTTGTGCGCATTGTGGATGCCACAGCTGCGGACTTGGCCGGATTTGTCTGTGGGGCCAATGTGGTGGATCAGCACCGCCGGGTGCCGGGCTGGTCTGCCCTGGATGTGTCCTTCACCAGAGCAGATGTACGGGCTGCCCAGCCGGGTGATCGTTGCTGCCATGACCCCCATGTGGTGCTGACGGCAACCCGGGGCATTGAGGTGGGCCATATTTTTCAACTGGGGCGCAAGTATTCCACCGCTCTGGAAGCTAACTTCACCACGGAAGGGGGAGGCAGTGAGCCCATGTGGATGGGCTGCTATGGCATCGGTGTCTCCCGGCTGGCTCAGGCAGCGGTGGAGCAGAACCATGACGACAAGGGCATTCTCTGGCCCCTAAGCATTGCCCCTTTTGAAGTGGTGATCAGTGTGGCCAATGGCCAGGAACAGGAACAGCGCCAGCTGGCTGAAGGGCTCTATGGGGAGCTGGGGGCTGCTGGGGTGGACGTGCTTCTTGACGACCGCCCGGAGCGGGCTGGTGTGAAGTTTAAAGATGCTGACCTGCTGGGAATTCCCTGGCGAGTGGTGGTGGGTCGGGATGCGGCAAAGGGTCAAATTGAGCTGAAACAGCGGTCCAAAAGCCAGGCTTTGACCATGGCCTCATCCCAGCTCCTGGGCAAATTGTTGCCCCAGCTGCAAAGGCAACGGCAGGGCATGGTGCCCGAGGAAGGGGTGTAGGGAGGTTTAGAGTTGCTGGCTCCTGTCCCTGCCCCCATGGCCAGAGTTGCCTTACACCTTGTTGCCGCACTGCTGGCCCTGGTGCTCACCTTGACGGGCTGCACTGGTGCCGATGCCCACGGCTTAACCGGTCGTTATGTGGATGACACCATGACCGTAATCACTGCCCTGCGCCAGGCCATTGACGTAGATGTGGCGGACCCTACCTATCGGCAGGTGGAGCGAGAAAGCCATGACCTCATGGACGACTACATCGCCCGTTACCGCCGCAACCCAGCCATTAAGGGCATGGGCTCCTTTACGATCATGCAGACCAGCCTCAATAGCTTGGCTGGCCACTATGCCAACTTTGAGAACCGCCCTATCCCTGAAAAGCTTCGCAACCGTTTACAAAAGCAATGGGAGATGGCAGCTGATTTGAGCGTGAGGCGTGGTGCATGAGCTGTTCATCTCGGTTGTGGTCTGAGAGAATGTTTCCTTGTTCCCATGCGGCCTAGGGGCCACAGTATTTCTTGGCCAACGTAGTGGTTATCGGTGCCCAGTGGGGTGACGAAGGAAAAGGTAAAATCACGGATCTGCTGAGTCGCTCAGCGGATCTGGTGGTCCGCTACCAAGGTGGAGTCAATGCAGGCCACACCATCGTTGTGGATGGAAGAGTACTCAAGCTTCACCTCATCCCTTCCGGCATCCTCTATGGGGACACCCTTTGTCTGATTGGTGCTGGCACAGTGGTGGATCCCAAGGTGCTGATTGCCGAGCTGGATATGCTCTTGGAGAACAACATTGATACCTCTGGCCTCAAGCTGGCATCCAATGCCCATGTGACCATGCCCTACCACCGCCTTCTGGACAAGGCCTTGGAGCATGATCGGGGCCTACGCAGGATTGGCACCACCGGCCGGGGCATTGGTCCCACCTATGCGGATAAGTCGGAGCGCAGCGGTATTCGTGTGCTGGACCTGTTGGATCCCCATGGACTTGCCGATCAACTGCAACCCGTCATCCGCCAGAAAAATGACCTGCTCCAGACTCTCTACGGCTTAGAGCCCTTGGATCCGGAGTCTGTGATCAAGGAGTACATCGCCTATGGCCAACGGTTAGCTCCCCATGTGGTGGATGGCACCCGCACCATCCACACTGCCGCCCAAAACCGCAAAAATCTTCTCTTTGAAGGGGCCCAAGGCACCCTGCTGGACCTGGACCATGGCACCTATCCCTATGTGACCTCATCCAACCCGGTTGCTGGTGGTGCCTGTATTGGGGCTGGGGTGGGGCCCACCATGATTGATCGGGTTATTGGGGTGGCCAAGGCCTATACCACGCGAGTGGGAGAGGGTCCTTTCCCATCTGAGCTGCAGGGGGATCTAAACCACCACCTCACTGATCGAGGCGGCGAGTTCGGCACCACCACAGGGCGACGGCGCCGCTGTGGCTGGTTTGATGGGGTGATTGGCCGCTATGCAGTCCAGGTGAATGGGATTGATTGCCTCGCCATCACCAAGCTGGATGTGCTGGATGAGCTAGCCGAGATCAAAGTCTGCATTGCCTATGAGCTAGATGGTGAGGTGATTCATGACTTCCCTATTGATGCCCGGCAGTTTGCCCGCTGTCAGCCCATCTTTAAAACCCTACCTGGCTGGCAAATGGACACCAGCACCTGCCGCGCTCTGGAGGATCTGCCCGCCAATGCTCTGGACTACCTCAGCGAGTTGGCAGATCTGCTGCAAGCCTCTATCGCCATGGTCTCCCTTGGTCCGGAGCGGGATCAGACCATCTTGGTGGAGGATCCTATTCATGGCCCCAAGCGGGGTTTGCTGAGCCATTAATGTCTCCCCTATGAACCACCATGCCCCCAAGAGCCACCATGTGGTAGCCATTGGCCACGCCTTCGTTGATGTGGTGGTGCGGGTGGATGAGGAGGTGTTGCAGCGCCATGGCCTGTGCAAAGGCAGTTCCGTACTCCTGGATCAGGGCCAAACAGAGAACCTCTATGGCACCCTAGGACCTGGCCTAGAAACCTCTGGTGGGTCTGCGGCCAACACCGTGGCTGGCCTAGCCAGCCTGGGCAGCTCGGCCGGCTTCATCGGTCGGGTTTGTGATGATCAGTTGGGGCACATCTTCCGCCATGACATCACCGCTATTGGCGTGGACTACCGCACACCCCACCGGCCGGGTGGGGCAGCAACGGGCCGCTGCCTGGTGCTGATTACCCCAGATGCTGATCGCACCATGGTGGCCGATCCAGGCTGTGCCGGGGATTTGGGGGAAGAGGATCTGGATCCCCAACTCATCCAGCAGGCCAAGGTGCTTTACCTGGAGGGTTACCTCTTTGACGATCCTGGTGCCAAAGTCGCACTTTATCAAGCAGCCACCATGGCCCGGCAGGCAGGTGGACAGGTGGCCCTCAGCCTCTCCGATGGTTTTTGCGTGGAGCGGAACCGGGAGGACTTCTCCAGGATGGTGGCGGAGCATGTGGACATCCTCTTCGCCAATGAGGTGGAAATTATGACCCTGCTCCAGGTCAGCACCATGGCAGATGCTGTTGAGCCCATGAAGCAGGGCAACCTGATTACAGCCCTCACCCGTGGTGCCCAGGGGTCTTTGGTTATTGGCGGAGGGCAGGTTCATACTATCTCTCCCCACACCATGGGCCCTGTTGTGGACACTGCCGGGGCGGGTGATCTCTATGCAGCTGGATTCCTCCATGGCTACACCCATCAGCTTCCCTTGGGAGACTGCGGACGCATTGGCTCCCTAGCCGCCGCTGAGGTGGTCAGTCACCTGGGGCCACGGCCAGCCATGTGCTTGCGTCACCTCCTCCCCAGGGAGCTTGACCCACTTCAATCCATCTCCTGATTGAAAGGCCCATGGCCGGAGTTCACCGCATTCAGCAACCAAGCACCATAGGAGCCAGCTGCACTGGCTTCTAGCACCACCAGTTCCGGCACCTCATAGCTGTGGTTGTGGGTTAGGGACTGCAACAGGCCATGGAGTTGCTCAGGGCTGGTCTTAAGGACCATTTGCACCTCCTGCTCCTGGCGAAGTTCCCCCTGCCAGCAGTAGTAGGAGCAGGTGGGCACCAGGCTGATGCAAGCCACCAAGCCTTGCTCCAGGAGATAACGTGCCATTTGGTGGGCACTGGCCTGGTCTGGGCAGGTGGTTAGAACCAGTCGCATATCTTGGAGGTTGTGGCTGGTGGTCATGGCTGTTGTTCGTAGAGACATTCTTGGGCCCGCTGGAACAAAGTGTCTCTGGTGCATGTGGCCATGGGTGTGGGCTCCTCTGGCCGTCCCAGTAGCCAAAGGGACACCCCCAAAGATTTACAAACCCGATGCCAATGGTGCTCAGGTGTACCCCCCGACTGGCGTGCTAAGACCACCTCAATGGCCCAATGGCGACAGAGGGCTGCCTCCAAGGATGTGGTGGGGTCAAGGTGATAGTCGGTTTCCCTCTGGTTTGTGCTAATGGGCTGCAGTGGGGCAATGCGCTCCGGCAACAAACCCACTGCCAGGGCTTGTTGCAAAGCTGCTGCTGTGGGCAGGATGCGTGCAGCGGTGAGCCGGGGGGGATGGTAGCGCAACAGGTGCCCCAAACTGCGTGAGCCTATGGCTGCTAGAAGAGAGCGTTGACCCAAGCTCTGCAGGGCCTCCAAATTGTCCACCACGGTTGCTGGGCCTGGCTGGAGCTGGGGCCGCTGCAGGCGCAGGTACGGGATGGTTGACAGACGACAAGCACCATGGAGGACCTGGGTGATCTTCAAGGCAAAGGGGTGGGTGGCATCCACCACCAGCCCTGGCGGAGCAGGACCTGATAACAGGCGCTGAATTGCTCCTGGGCCAAGGGCCATGGCCTGGCATTGGAAGAGTGAATTAGTCTTTAGTTGCCCATAGGCACGGCAGGCCCTTGGGCTAACCACCTGTACCCGCACAGCCATGGCCAGCTCCAGCAATACCTGGGCAGCACCAGGACCATCCTCTGTGCCGGCCACCAGCCAAATCCAGGCACCAGATCTCCAAGGAGAGGCCATCATGGGGAGTCCGGTTTCAAATGCCGCTGGAGGGAAGCCTGAGGGTAGGCAAGCACCTTTGCTAACAACTTGCTAAGGACTTGCTAACAAGGAGTCAGAATCCTGACAACCATCATCAAAACCAACTGCCATGAACCACTGCCTGCTAGAAGCCCTTGTCCAGGAGGCACCCCAGCTGCGTTACACCCAGGAGGAGCAAACCCCTGTGGCGGACATGTTGGTAAGCTTTGACCCCTTGCGACCAGATGATCCCCGGCCCACCTTGAAGGTGACCGCCTGGCGGGACACGGCCACAACCCTGGAGCAGCGGGTACAACCTGGTCAGCAGGTGCTCCTGGAGGGCCGCCTCATGATGCGCAGTGTGCCCCGACCCGATGGAGCCGGGATGCAGAAACATGCAGAGTTGATCCTTTCACGCCTCCATTCCTACCGGCCCAGACCATCTGCCATTCCAGCAAGTGCTCAGCCCCTGGTTCCAGATTCCACATCTGATCTCAGCGCTGAAGATGACATTCCCTTCTAAGGCGCCCAAGCAGCAAACATCATCCTCACCACAACTGTCCATCAGCTGCATTCCCCCTGGGTTTCACAAAACTCCAGCAGCTGACCCAGCTCCCGCTCCAGGGAGGCAAGGTCCAGGCGGAATGGGCTCCAGCGTTCCTCATCCAGCTGATGTAGGAGCCAGCGGCGGTCCTCCTGAAGGGCTTGGATGATGACAGCCAGGTCATCTGATTGGTTTGGGGAATTACTGCTGGCAGCCATCGTTGGCAATTGAACGTAGAACAGTGGGGCAACAACCCAATGGCTGCTGCCATCCACCATGCTGACCCATGGCGTTTGTTATTGCACCATGGGTGCTTTTTTGTTGTCCCCAGGAAGTCTAACCACCATTCTGGGGGTTTCCCTAGGGGCATTTGGCCTGGTTGCCTACGTCACGGGTCACCCCACCCTCAATCTGCTGGGCCTTTTCTCAGGTGTGCCTATCCTGCTGGGGGGCCTGGCTTTGAAATCAGCGGAGCTGCCCCCTGTCCCTTGGTTGCGTCAGCCAGACCCCCAGACCAAGGCCCTGCGCCAAAAAGCTGCCACAGAGGTGCAGCAGAAATTGGTAAAGGATGTGGGGCGCTGGCGCTATGGACAGAAGGCCCATCTGGAAAGTTCTTTAGAAGTCCTAAAGCTTTCCACTGGGGAGAACCCTCCCCAGCTAACGGGGCTCCAGGAAGATGATAGGCAAGGTCGCTACCAGCTCACCATGCGCTTCCAACTGAGTTCTGAGGATACTCAGATCTGGCTTGACAAGAGGGAGCGCCTGGCCCGTTTTTTTGGCCCAGGCGTGGAGGCAAGGGTGGTGGTGGTCAACCCCCACTGCGTTGATGTGGAACTGCTCAGTTGCTGAGAAGAGACTGTCAGTTGCTTAGAAGAGACTGCCCATGAACATGGTTCCCCCCCTGACTCCTGATCTCACACGGGCCCAGGTGTTGTCTGAGGCCCTGCCCTATATCCAGCGCTTTGCTGGGCGAACAGTGGTGATTAAGTATGGAGGTGCGGCCATGGTACAGGAGGATTTGCGCCAGGCCGTGTTTCGTGATGTCACCCTCCTGGCTTGTGTTGGCCTCCGCCCTGTGATGGTCCATGGGGGTGGGCCAGAGATCAACACCTGGCTGGCCAAGCTGGCCATTAAGCCGGAATTCCGCTCCGGCCTTCGGGTGACCAGTGCCGAGACCATGGACGTGGTGGAGATGGTGCTGGTGGGCAGGGTGAACAAGCAAATTGTCAATGGCATCAACCACCAAGGAGGTTTGGCGGTTGGTCTTTCCGGAAGTGACGGACAGTTGGTGCAGGCCCGCCCCTATGACAATGGCTCCATTGGCTTTGTGGGTGAAGTGGAGCGGGTGAGTCCTGATCTGCTAATTCCCCTGCTGGAGCAGGGTTATATCCCGGTCATCTCCAGTGTGGCTGCAGATCTCTCTGGTGTGAGCCATAACATCAATGCCGACATTGTGGCGGGGGAAATTGCAGCAGCACTTCATGCGGAAAAATTGATCCTTCTCACCGATACCCCCGGCGTTCTGGGTCAGCCGGGCCTGGCCAACACCCTACTAACCCATCTCACCATTGGGGAGGCCCGTCAGCTTATGGCTGGGGGAGTTGTGAGTGGAGGGATGGCCCCAAAAACGGAATGCTGTATCCGGGCCTTGGCCCAAGGTGTGCGCTCGGCTCACATCCTGGATGGGCGGGTTCCCCATGCCCTGCTGCAGGAAATTTTCACCGACGCTGGCATTGGCACCATGATCTCCACCTAACCCTTAGAGATTCATGGGGTCCGGGTCAATGGTCAGGTCAACCCCATGGGGTAACACGGCCCGCAGGTTTTGCCCTGATGTGAAGGGCAATGGACCTTCAGGGCCGTGGAGAAGCAACTGCCAGCGGCTGCGCTGGGCCACCCTGGCCACGGAGGCTGGTGCTGGTCCCACCATGGTCCATCCCTGGTGATCCAGCTGTGGACCCAGGTGGGCTGCTAGCAAAGCTGCTCCAGTGGCTGTGGTGTGGGCACTGGTGCCACTGAGGCGAAGTAGACAAGCACGCACGTAGGGCACCAGACCATGGAGGCGTCGGCTCTCCATCTCTTGGTTCAGGAAGCGGTCATAGCAGCCCTCCACAAGACTGCGAACCACCCCGTGGTCTGGTGCATAGGTCTGCACCAGCACATGGCCGGGTTTGGGGCCACGCCCAGCCCGCCCTGCCAACTGGAGCAACACCTGGAGGGCTTGTTCCTGGGCCCGAAGATCCGGTCGGTACATCAGACCATCTGCAGCCAGGACAGCTGCCATGGTCACATTGGGAAGGTCCATACCCTTGGCCACCATCTGGGTGCCCACCAGCACATCGGCCTGGTGCTCCGCAAACTGCTCCAGAATCTTTTGGTGACCGTTTTTTCTCCGGGTGGTGTCATGGTCATAGCGCAACAGGCGCAGGTGAGGGAGCTGCTTCTGCAGGAGCTCCATTACCCGTTGGGTTCCAATGCCAAACACCTTGAATGCCGTGGAACCACATTGGCTGCAGCGATCCTGTAGCGGTTGCTGGTGATTACACCAATGGCAGCGCAGAACATCATGGTGACCATCTAGGTGGTGATGGCGGTGAACGGTCAACGCCAAGGCGCAGTGGGGACACATCACCGCTTCCCCACAGCTGCGGCAATTCAGAAAAGGGGCATAGCCCCGGCGCGGCACAAACAGCACAGCCTGCTCACCACGACCACAGACCGTGCTCAACCGATCCCGCAGGGCCCTGCTGATGGCCGTACGTTGCCCCCTGGCCAGCTCTTGGCGCATATCCACCACCTGAATGGGAGGGAGTTGACCACCGGCCACCCGCTCCTTGAGCTGCAGTATCTGGCACTGGCCAGTGTGGCCCCGGCGCCAGGTCTCCAGACTGGGGGTGGCACTGCCCAACAGGAGACATGCCCCTTCCTGGTGCACCCGCTGGCGGGCCACATCACGGGCATGGTAACAGGGCATGGGGGCCTCCTGCTTATAGGAGGGGTCATGCTCCTCATCTAGGACCACCAGACCTAGCCGCCCCAGGGGCAGAAAAACAGCCGAGCGGGTGCCCACCACCAGCCATGGCCCACCATCACGGCAGTGCTGCCAAGTTCGGAGCCGCTCCCCATCACTCAGATGGCTGGAATAGGTTAGAACACGGCCAGGGAAGCGGCGTTTGCAGCGGCGGAGCAGCTGGGGAATCAGGCCAATTTCTGGGCACAGAAGCAACACATCCCGCCCCTGGTCCATATGGGAGGCTGCTGCCTGGAGATAGACCTCCGTTTTCCCCGAACCAGTAATTCCCCACAGCAGGTACTCCTGTGCCGGAGCAGCTGTTGTTAGGGCTGCCAGAATCTGGGCTTGAGCAGGGGTGAGCTGCTTTGCCTCTTCAGGAGGATGGTCAGTATCAGGGGACCTGTGGGTGGGCTTGGCAGTGCCGGGCTGAATCGCCAGCTGGTGTGGCCCCTGAATTCCAGGCTGCAGCGGGGTCTTCCCTGGTGCCCGCTGCCCACCACGGCGCCCTAAAATGCCTGGGGGTAGGGCAGTGCGGCATACCTGAAGCAATGAGGTGTGGGTATGGCCAGCACACCAATGAATGAGCTGGTGCCAAGTGCTGCCAAAGGCATTCCTCAAGATTAAGCCTTTTACGGTTTGCAACTGACTAATGGGTATGTCAGAAGGAGGCTCAAGGCGGGTTGCCACCACCAGGCCAGCATGGTGCCTCTTTCTCACGGGAACCCAGACCAGATCACCAGGTTCAACGGGTTCGCTGGGGTGGTTGGTGTAAGTGAGCACCATGGTGCCTGGACCAATCTCCACCAACACATCCAGCCAGCTAGGGGAAGCAGATGTCAGAAAAGAGTTGCAGGGACGCGAGAGGTCATCTAGCATGGCAACAACTTGGCCCTTGCCAATTCAGGCTGAGCGTGGTCAGTCGCTTGCCTCAGGATAGAGATGAAAAGCCCTGTTTTCCATCTGGAAGCCCTTCCTGACTTCGGAACTGATCTCCCACGTCACACCATGTTGACGTTGATCACCTGCGCCTTTCAACACATCAGCCGATAAAAACCATCGGTCGTCATTGCAACGCCTTCCCCATCACCATGGGTGGACAGCCAACCTCTGCTGAAGACGTTTTTATGCCTGGATGCTGTTGTGGCCTCTCCTTAGTTTCCCCCCTCAGGTTTCTGCCCATGAGTCCACTTAAGGTTCTCCCTTCGGTGTTATTTACAGAAGCACGGCCTCAAGATTCCCTCAAACCTCACCAGCCTGCCACCAATTGGCTGGTGCCAACCCTTCCTTCTGGGCCAACTGACCCCAACCCACCGAGCAACGCACCTGGGGAGAACCCTGCAAACGGCATCACTAACCTCCGGGAGGTGGCAGCCAATAGGTTGACCCCAGCCAATGGAATGGGTGCCAAAGCACCGTTTAGAACCGTCACCAATGGCAGGTCACCAGCTTCTGCAGTGCCTGCACCCACTTCCCTGGGGAGTGGGGGCCTGGGGAGTGAGAGGCCATGGGACCAGGACCCTCAGCCCCTATCACAGAGTATGACAAGGGCAAAGGCCACACTGAGAAGACTCAGGGCCATGGTCCTGACCAAGGGAATCAAGATCAGGATTCGCCTCACATCCAAAGGCTTGGCCCAGGCAAAAGCTGCTGCCTTGAAGGTGCGACGAGCACAAGGGAATGGAGTGCAGCCAGGTGCCTCTCAGGCCATGGTGCCACAAAATTATTCTAAAGCACACCACGGCTTTGCCCCAGAGACCGCACCACTCAGCAAGGGGCCTGAAACACCACCACAGGGATCAAAAGTTTCTGTAGCTTCTGTGCAAATCCTGGGTGGCCCCAAGCCTCAACCCCTGGGGCAGCCACTGACAAGCCTTCAACCGACTGGGCCCCAATCCAGCCAGTCCAAGGTTACAGCACAGGTCCAACCTGCCGTCAACTCCCGCACCCCATCCCACTCTAATAGCGGTATTACAGGCAAGACGGCCCAGGCACCACGCAAGCGTCTCCATACCAAGGCCCAGTCGGTTAAGGCAGGGCCAAAGGGGGTTTATACGGAAGACTCCATCCGGGTCTACCTCCAAGAAATCGGCCGTATTCGCCTATTGCGCCCTGATGAAGAGATTGAGCTGGCCCGGAAAATTGCTGATCTGCTCTACCTGGAGCAGCAGGCAGAAACCTACTTCCACGCCAACAAATGCTATCCTTCTCTGAATGAGTGGGCTGACCATGTGGAGATGCCTTATAGAAGTTTTAAGAAGCGTCTAAAACTGGGTCGGCGGGCCAAGGAGAAAATGGTTCAGTCCAATCTGCGCCTGGTTGTTTCCATTGCTAAGAAGTATATGAATCGTGGTCTTTCCTTCCAAGATTTGATTCAAGAGGGAAGTCTGGGTTTGGTACGGGCAGCAGAAAAGTTTGACCATGAAAAGGGCTATAAGTTTTCCACCTATGCAACTTGGTGGATTCGCCAGGCCATTACCCGGGCCATTGCTGACCAGTCCCGCACCATCCGGCTGCCGGTTCATCTCTACGAGACCATCTCCCGCATTAAGAAAAGCACTAAAACCCTGAGCCAGGAGCTGGGCCGTAAGCCCAGTGAAGAAGAAATTGCTGAGCGCATGGAGATGACCATTGAGAAATTGCGCTTCATTGCCAAGAGTGCCCAGCTTCCCATCTCCCTAGAAACACCCATTGGCAAGGAGGAAGACTCCCGTCTTGGGGACTTTATCGAAGCTGGTACGGAGAATCCTGACCAGGATGTGGCCAAGAATCTGCTGCGGGAGGATCTGGAGAGTGTGCTGGCTACCCTGAGCCCCCGGGAGCGGGATGTGCTTCGTCTGCGCTATGGCCTAGATGATGGTCGCATGAAAACCCTGGAGGACATTGGCCAGATTTTTGAGGTGACGCGAGAGCGGATCCGTCAAATTGAAGCCAAGGCCCTGCGCAAGTTAAGGCACCCCAACCGCAATGGTGTCCTCAAGGAATACATCAAGTAGGAAGTAGGGCAAGGCCGGGGCAGGAGCCTATGCTACCTGCTATTGAAACCAATCCTGTCCCGGTGAGCCCAGCCCCCTGTCTCCGCATTGCCTCCCGCCGTAGCCAGCTGGCCATGGTGCAAACAAACTGGGTTAAGGCTGAATTGGAAAAGGCCCATCCAGGTTTGACCATCTCGGTGGAGGCCATGGCCACCCAGGGGGATAAGGTGCTGGATGTGGCCCTGGCCAAAATTGGGGATAAGGGCCTGTTCACAAAAGAACTGGAGGCCCAGATGCTCATAGGGCGCGCCGAAATCGCTGTCCACTCCCTCAAGGATTTGCCCACCATTTTGCCGGAAGGATTGATGCTGGGCTGTATCACAGCACGGGAAAATCCTGCCGATGTGCTGGTGGTCCATGAGCATTTCCGCCCATACCGCCTGGAAACCTTGCCAGAAGGCAGTTGCATTGGCACCAGCTCCCTGCGCCGTCTAGCCCAACTGCGTTACCACTATCC
Source organism: Synechococcus sp. PNGco_S_binSS4 (assembly GCA_007571085.1). Classification (GTDB taxonomy): domain Bacteria; phylum Cyanobacteriota; class Cyanobacteriia; order PCC-6307; family Cyanobiaceae; genus Synechococcus_B. Next base: position 13,856 of record RKSC01000116.1, on the reverse strand, counting down.
CCATCTGATCTTCAAGGATGTGCGGGGCAATGTGCTAACCCGATTGGAGAAGTTGGATGCTGGTCTTTATGATGGGCTGATTCTAGCGGCAGCAGGGCTGGAGCGGCTGGATCTAGCCCATCGCATCCATCAGGTCATTGCACCTGAAATTTCCCTCCACGCAGTGGGCCAGGGAGCCCTTGGCATTGAATGCGTGGCCAACAACCATGGGGTGTTGGAGCAGATCCGTGTTCTAAATCATGAAGATACTCAAGATCGCTGCCTAGCGGAGCGGGCATTTCTACGGGAGCTGGAGGGGGGATGTCAGGTGCCCATAGGGGTCAACAGCACCATCACTGGGGAAAATGTGGTGCTCACAGGTATGGTGGCCAGCTTGGATGGCCAACGATTGATTCGTGACCAATGCCATGGACCACGGCATACCCCTGAGATGGTCGGTCAGCAGTTGGCAATGGCCTTAAAAGACCAGGGTGCTTCAGCCATTTTGGAGGAGATCTTTGCTAGCACCCGGGTGGCAGGTGCCCATGGGGACTAGGCACCACGCCAGCAGCTCACCCCAGGCCAATACTAGTTCCTGGTCCTATGGACCAAGCGGCGGCGCAGCTGCCCACAGGCAGCATCACGATCCAAACCCCGACTAGCCCGCACACTTACCGCCAGGCCGCGCCCCATCAGGATCTGCCGAAAACCCTGCACCTGTTGTGGGCTAGGGCGTTGAAAGTCTTCTTCTGCAATGGGATTGTAGGTCATTAAGTTGACATGGCTTTGGAAACCCCGGAGCCACTTCGCCAGCTCAACTGCATGATGGGGCTGGTCGTTGACCCCAGCCAGGAGAAGGTATTCAAAGCTGACGCGACGACCTGTTTGGGCCACATAAGAACGGCAGTCCTCCAGCAAGTTCTCCAGTGGGTAGGCTTTAGCAGTGGGGATCAAGTGTTCCCGCAGTGGCTGGTTGGGGGCATGGAGGCTAACAGCTAGGGTGAATTGGCTGCGGCCCAACACCTGCTGGGCCTGTTGAGCAAGGCGGTTGATTTGCTGGGGAATGCCCACAGTGCTGATGGTGATGCGCCGCTGGCCAATGCCCAGGTCACGGCAGAAACACTTGATGCTCTCCAGCACTGCAGAAAGATTGAGCAAGGGTTCTCCCATACCCATAAACACCACATGGGTGGGTCGTCGTCCCGTGGCCTCCCCCATGGTGAGCACCTGGTCAATCATTTCGTGGCTGGCCAGGGAGCGTTGCAATCCTCCTTGGCCGGTGGCGCAAAAGCGACAAGCCATGGGACAACCCACCTGACTGGATACACAGACCGTTAAGCGCTCAGCTGTGGGAATACCTACGGCTTCAATGGTTTCCCCATCCTTAAGTTGCAATAAAAGCTTGGTGGTACCATCTCCAGCTTGAACCTGCTGCACCAGCTGAGAGCGCCCGATGCTGACACTTGGCTGGGTTTCTCGCCACTGGCGTGGCAGCACGGTCATGGCCTGGAGATGCCGTGCCCCCCGCTGATAAATCCACTGTTGTAGCTGACGAACACGGTAGGCCGGCTGACCATTGGCGACCAGCCAAGCTTGGAGCTCTTCAGGACTTAACCCCAGAAGCACCATGGCTTCCGGTGCAGGCTCTGCCGAAGGGGGAGGGGGCTGGTTTATTTCCACACCAGCAGCCCATGACCCAGAAAGATTTCCAGAATCAGCAGAGCCATAAAGCCCACCATGGCAATGCGCCCATTTAGTCGCTCAATATGGCCATGGAAGCCATAGGTAGGCAGGGAACGCTGGGGCGTAATGCGAGGCTCAAGCATGGTAGGGGGGGAGAAGAGAAGAGACAAGAAAGCCTAGACAAAGCCTTCATCAGGGAGGATTTGAGAGTTAACCTCCGTCACCTCCGTTGGCGAAGCGTCAGGGCTGAGGTCCTCCTCCAGATGCTCTTCTGCAAGATGCTCTTCTTGCTTTGCTTGTTTTGCCTCAGGCTCCTCCCCCTTGGCCTCTTCAGGGGGGTTTTCTGATTCTAGCTTGACCATAGTGGTTGCCTGTTGGTTGTCCTCCTCGCCCTCATCTGGACGTGTCAATGCAGCACTGATGCTCGTGGTATCAATCCGGCTACGGGCTTGTTGCAGCTGCTCGTCCGATGGATCCTCCAGAACAGGTGTGGAGCGGCTGGGGATAGGAATCTCCACCGTATAGTCAGGCCGCAAGCTGGAAAGACGGCGATAGCCGGAGGGATCGTCGTCAAGTATATCGGGGTGGGGGCCAGCCTCATCCAGCAGCTGATCATCAAAGCCATTAAAGCCCGTACCAGCGGGAATCAGGCGTCCAATGATCACATTCTCCTTCAGACCACGGAGTAAATCGCTCTTGCCCTCGATTGCTGCTTCTGTCAAAACACGGGTGGTTTCCTGGAAGCTGGCAGCAGAAATAAAGCTATCAGTGTTGAGGGAGGCCTTGGTAATACCCAGCAACACGGGAGAGAACTGGGCTGGCATTCCACCAGTGACCGCGATGGCTTCATTGGCCTTGGCCACTTGGGGAAGCTCCACCAGTTCCCCCGGAAGCAGGGTAGTATCACCAGCATCTTCAATGCGCACCTTACTGGTCATCTGACGCACAATCACTTCAATGTGTTTGTTGTCAATGGTGACACCCTGGGAACGATAGACAGATTGCACCTCATCTACTAGGCGCTGTTGCACAGTGGCAATGGCTCCTTGTGCAGCCTCCATCACAGATTGGCGGCGGCGCAGCAGATCCTTGAAGTGAACTTCCAGGAGCTCATGGGGATTAATTGGTCCATCAGTTAGGGCACTTCCCGCTTGTACCTGATGACCAGTAGAAACCATAACATTGCGACCCAAGGGAATGTCATAGACATGAATGCGGTCGCTATCGGTCATCATGGGTGTGGCCATAGCAGCAGGCATGGGTATGGATGTGGGGGCCTTCATTTGCCGAATCAACTGGATTAGCTCATCCTTTGTCTTGAGCATCTTCAGTGAAGGGGTCTGGGATTTCCCCTGATTAAGTAACTTCGCTTGCTTCTCTCCTGCAGGATCTAGTTTTTTCACCAGGTCAATCAGCTGAAGTTTTGTGAGGGACTTGAAGGGTAGAGGCTTGGAATTTTTCTGAGGTAATAGGTCCTGGCGCTGCTCACCTGCTGGGTCCAGCTTTTCCACCAGTTGAAGCAGGTCATTTTTCTTGAGGGACTTGAGGGATGGAAGTTGGGGTTTTCCATGGGGCAGTAGGGTCTGGCGCTGTTCACCTGAAGGATCTAGGGTTTCCACCAAGGTGATTAGTTGTTCCTGACTAAGTTCCCCCAAACCTGGCGGCGGCGCCACCACACCAGCCCGCTCCAGCTTGCGACAGAGCTCTGGCCCTTTAAGCTGTGAGAAGCCCTTCAGCCCATACTGGCGGCAGAGGTTCTTGAGGGTTTTAACCATGAGCTGGCTTAAATCCCTGGTGCCCAGCAGTGCTGTTTTTTGTTGGTCCCCATCCCATGGTGCTGGCGTCCTGGCATCCGCTCCTTCCAGCATATTGTGATCTGAAGGGATGCCATAGGATTCATCCCCTTGCGTATCCTCAAGGACCTTGACCAATACTTCCTCATCCTCACTAACCTCCAACTGAACGTGTCCTGAGCTGCGGCACAACACAGAAGCATCACGGGGGCGACGGGCCTCAAGAAGCTCTTCAATGCGAGGTAAGCCTTGCACGATGTCACCTGTTTTGGCACGCTCAAACACCAGCAGAGCCAGAGCATCACCCCGCTGCACCAGGCCACCATCCCGTACATGGAGAATCGACTCTGGAGAAACCATATAGGGGCGAGCGATACGAAGGCGCAGGCTCCCTGGACCAATGGCTTCCACCACACCGCTGCTGGGTGAGGTGGTATGAATATCACCAATGACCACAACACCAGATTGGCCAGCATCAATAGAACCTTTTGTGGATGTTTTTGCTGATTTAGTTGATTTAGCAATTGTGTCACCTTTCTGGATCGACTGCCCCTGTTGAAATTGCAGGGGGGTTAAGGTCCGATTGATCTGATGAACCTCTTGACACAAGGAGTTCACCAATAAAGCAGGACCATGGGAAGTGTCTATAGATTGAACGTAGGTCCACGCATATGTAATCAGGTCATCTGTTAGAATGGTACCTGGGTTAACCAACATACCCTTACGGAAGCGCTTCAGTACCCTTGGTTCAGAACAAGAATGCTTTTCCCCAGAAAGAATGGTAAGGGTAGAATCTACCACAACAGCAACGCCATCAATTTTACTGGTAATAGGGGTCTCAACCAGCTTTGTTCCAGCCTCCACCGCTTGGCCGTCAGCAATGGCCAGCTTAACTTCTTTGCCAAAGACATGGGTTTCTTCTGGCCCGGTAGACTCCCCATCTGGAGCTGGGGGGTGGCCGCCACTAATGGTTACTATTTGCCCATGGGATGTGCTGGTAATTCTGGCAATGCCGCTCATCTCACAGGTGGTGTCCACAAGCTCTGCACCAGTTTCCACTAACTGACCATGGGCAACACATAGACGATTTGGATAAATAGGTACAACCTGCTGTAGCTCAAAGGGGCTAACTAGCAAGTGGGAACCTTCTGGAGTCTCTACACCCTCCACACAGACTAAGGCTTCTGCTACAGACTCTTCAGTGATGGGCTGGCCAGGGTAAACCAGCTGGCATCTGCGGAAGGACTCGCAAGCATGTTTATCTGGGCAAGGGTACACATTACCACTACGAATTGTCACCTGGCAGTCAGGTAGGTCTTGCTGATCCTTCACCAAAGCATCCCCCTGCACCAGATGTTGTCCTGGTTCCACATGAACTGAAGCACCCTTGGGAATAATAACATTACAAGCATCTGATTCCCGCTGCACAATCAGTCGTCGAATAGGATCGTCAGTTTCAGATCTGGGAATCTGTACTACACCATCTTCCTTGCAGAGAATTTGGGTGGTGGCAATCACCTGATCTGGTTTGACACGCTGACCATCCTTCACTTTCAATTCCGTATGGGTGGAACCATGGGTTGCATCAGAGAGGGTGTCACGGCGCACCAGGTGGCTTTCCAAAATAACCATACTTAGACACTGAATCTTTTTGGTACGACCGGGAACTACTTCCACATCCACGGTCATCTGCGGTGTTGTATCAAAAGTTTCCAGAATGACTTGGGTGCGCAGAAGTTCTACTGGTTCCACAGACTTCACCAGTTCATTATCTTTAAACATCAAACGCTGCTGTGCCTTAAGGGCCATTGAAGGTCCCTTAGGCTGTTTAACTGAGGTGATGGGGGGAACATGGGCATTATCCGGAATAGAAAATTCCTCAACAGGACGAAGTAAAAGAAAAGGACTACCTTCTGACGGATCTACCACAGATTCCACATAGCAGATTTCTTCAGCTGTTAGTTCATCTTCAATAAGCACATCTCCGGGATTAACCAAGACCCCCTCCTCGGAAAAGCGCTCTAGGGCCTCTCGGTGGTTCAGTTTATTGGTGTCGCAGTAATGGACTTTACCACTGCGTACGATTATCTCTCTCAAGATTTCATTTTTCTGAACAACCCCGACAATGCCTGCAGTCTGGCTAAAGATGTCTTTAACCACTTCGGTTCCAGCCTCAATCTTTTGATGATTGCTAACCATTAGTAGGGAAATATCTTTATTGATCTCATGGGTTTCTTGAGGAATCCACAATAGCGTTCCTCCTTTAGATACTTCCAGTCCATGCTTAGCTGACCGTGATTTTTTAACACTTAAGCCTGGGCTAAACTTAACCAGTCCACCAGTTTGTGTTTTGAAGCGTTCATCACTGAGCTCAGCAATCACCTCGCCATTGCCAATTTTGCTACCTGGATTAGTATTAAGACGATAGCTGAGTCCATCTTCTCCTTCCAAGTTCCAAAGCTCACCGGTATGACTGCTCTCCTGAATGAGTCTCAAATCCTTCAAGGTGATTCTTGCTGTAACAATCTGAACTTCACGGGAATCACCTGTAGCATCCCGCAAGCGAACCGCTCCACCATACTCACTCTGCAGACGGCTTTCTGCCAGGACATCTCCCTCTTGAACTGCAAAACCAGATTCAACAACTGGCTCCGCATTGGGAGGCAAATTATAAACATCACCACTAAGAACCCATAGTTGACCTAGTTTTTGTGCCTTGACTGTAATGTTACCTTGACGGTCAATGGCCTGTCGAGGTTGAATCTCTTTATCATAATTAATTTGTCCCGCCAAGTCACAGATTACGTCTTTTGTTGCTTTCTCAACACTCTTCTTCACATTACCACTGGCAATTTGACCCAATACAGCATCACGCTTTACAGCACTACCTTCCTTCACAAATAGCACAGAGCCTGAAGTAATGGAGATATTTTGATTTGCCTTAGAATCACCAGAATCAGACTGGACGGTCAGCTGAAAATCCGTCTCAGTGATATAGGCATTAATGCCGTGAGGTGTGCGATAGGGCCGCAGACGTGCATGATCGCTAAGGCTCACAATACCAGCCACCGCAGATCGCACAGTTCCTGTTTCTGCTGTACTCACACCACCAGTATGGAACGTGCGCATAGTCAACTGGGTGCCAGGCTCACCAATGGACTGGGCAGCCACAATGCCCACAGCTTCCCCCAGATCAACCAACTTGTTGTGAGCCAAGGCCCAACCATAGCAGTGGCGACAAACAGACTTTGGTGTCTCGCAGGTAAGGGGCGAGCGGACTTTCACTGCTTTAATTTGGTAGGCTTCAAGCTGAGCACTGACCTCAGCGCTAATCTCAGCATTGCGAGGGAGTAGAACTTGCTCTTTCTCCATGGGACATGTATTGATCATTCCTGATATGGTGCTCAAAACACCGCTAGCAAGTTCAGTCTTGCTCTCAGCCCACCGACTATTAGAAACCAGCAGTGAGAAAATATCTGTGTTGATATCATGAGTTTCCTGAGAATCAACTTGACTGAGGAATAATGCCTTACCTTCAGAAGATTCTGTTGACCGTACATAAGTATATTGATCAAGTTTTAGATTCTGAGTTAAAATATCTCCTGGTTTAGCTAACAGACCCTTCTCAAATTTCCTTAGGGTCTTTTTGTCATTGCAAGAATGGAGACGGCCACTTAAAAGAGTGACGTATGTGATTTGATCGTTCTGACTAACAACAATGACTCCACTATTTGTACTGGTGATTGTTTTACTCAAGGCAACTCCTGCCTCAACCCAACTACCATCAGCGACTTGCAGAGAATCTTCAGGTTGAAGTTGACTGGTATTTTGAGGTAGTTTGCTGATCAGCAATGCGGAACCCTGCTCAGTCTTGACAGAGTGGACTAAAGACAGAGATGAATTTACTAATTCTGGTTGCAGCTCTTCACCTGGTCGCGCGAGGAGACCTTTCTCAAAATGCCTCAGGATCTTTTTGTCATGACAAGGATGGAGTTGGCCAGCAAGGATGGTCACATGGGTTCCTCTGATTACTTTGGTAATCGTCTCAGCACTCAAACGTCCCACCAACTTACTTTGATAGCGTCCTTTCTCATCAGCATTAATGATGATACCTCTTTTGGTACCACAATCCTCAACACGTACGATCATATCCTGAGCCACATCCACTAGACGGCGGGTAAGATAGCCGGAGTCGGCAGTACGTAACGCCGTATCCACCAAACCCTTACGAGCCCCATAGGAGGATATCACATATTCTGTCACAGTTAAGCCCTCGCGGAAATTAGTCCGTATGGGCAAGTCAATGATTTCCCCTTGGGGGTTGGCCATCAGGCCACGCATTCCCACCAGCTGGCGCACCTGGGACATGTTGCCCCTAGCGCCGGAGTTAGCCATCATCCAGACAGAGTTCAGTGGATCATTCTCCGTGAAGTTTTTCTTCACAGCTTCCACCAAGCGCTCATTGGTCTCTGTCCATGTGTCAATCACTTTTGTATGCCTCTCCACCTCTGTAATTTCTCCCAATCGATAGCGTTCTTCTGTGCGAGTAATTTCCTCCTCGGCTTCACTGAGAAGAGTTGTTTTGTCTTCAGGAATCCTCAGATCATCCACAGAGATTGAGACAGCTGCTTGGGTTGCATAGTGAAATCCCAAGTCTTTCAGTTGGTCTGCAATGGCTGTGGTGGCCGAAGTACCAAACTCTTGATAAGACCAAGCAATGAGATTCCTTAGCCCCTTCTTATCAATGACCCGGTTACGAAAGACAAGGCGAGACTCCGGCTTTTCTGTGGCTCCCGTCTGGATCAGAGGAGCATGGTCACTCAAAGCAGCAGTCATGGCATTGCTGACAACAGGGGTGGACTTGGCGGCATTACTGGTGGTCATGTTGGGGATGGGGAAGTAGGCTAGAGGGAGAAAGGGTAGGTGTGGAGGCTAGGCAGCAGTAAATGCAGAATCTGGTGGTTGAGGCTTAAGGCTGTGGGCGTTGATCACAGTATGAATTGTGTGATTCATCATAACCCGGCCCACCGTGGTCAAAATCATGCGGCTGAGTAGATGACCATCACTTGAGAGGCGGTCGCAGCGAAACCTCCAATGCTCAAGTCGGGTTCCGTCTTTGAAGGTCTCGACACGCTGGGGTCGGTTAGCCTCATCGGGATTATCCACATCGCCACGGAAGCGGACCCATACCCAGTCCCGTAGACCCAAAAGTCTCTGGTCATAAGCGCTACTCACATCCTCTAGGGAGGCGTAGGTGTGGCGATGACTCCCATAGGGTGGTTTGGGGGCGTGGGGAGATTCAGCGGTCAAATAGTAGGTGCCCAGCACCATGTCCTGAGATGGTGTGATGATGGGAGTTCCTGTGGCTGGGGAGAGCACATTGTTGCTGGCCAGCATCAATAGGCGAGCTTCAGCCTGGGCCTCCAAAGCCAGAGGAACATGGACTGCCATCTGGTCTCCGTCAAAGTCTGCGTTATAAGATGGACAGACCAGGGGATGGAGCTGAATGGCACGACCATCTACCAACTTGGGCTCAAATGCCTGAATACCCAAACGGTGGAGAGTAGGAGCCCGGTTGAGTAAAATGGGATGACCATCAATCACTTCTTGCAGAACAAGCATCACCTCATTATCAGCCTGTTGGATTATCTTCTTAGCAGATTTTATGTTATTGACAATATTTTGGCGGATTAAGCGGTGAATCACGAAAGGCTGGAAGAGCTCAATGGCCATTTCCTTAGGCAAACCACACTGATGAATCTTCAGGCTAGGCCCCACCACAATCACGGAGCGTCCTGAATAATCAACCCGTTTCCCCAAAAGATTCTGGCGGAAACGTCCCTGCTTACCCTCAATAATATCACTGAGGGACTTAAAAGCACGATTATTGGCACCGACAACAACCCGTCCCCTGCGCCCATTGTCAATTAAAGCATCCACAGCTTCCTGGAGCATTCTCTTCTCATTGCGGATAATGATTTCCGGAGCCAGAATCTCTTGAAGCCGTGCTAAGCGGTTGTTACGGTTAATGACTCGTCGATAGAGATCATTTAAATCACTGGTGGCAAACCGTCCCCCATCCAGTTGCACCATGGGGCGTAAATCTGGTGGGATAACGGGTAAGGTGTCCAGCACCATCCACTCTGGTCGAGACTTTGTGGCAATGAAATTGTCGATCACCCGTAGCCGCTTAATCAGCCTGGACCTCTTTTGTCCTTTGCTCTTGATAACATCTTCTCGCATCTCCTGGGCAATGGCTTGTAGATCCAGATCTTTAAGGAGATGCTTCAGTGCTTCAGCACCAATGCCCACCTCTGGCTCATGGTCAATATCAAGATCTGCTGTATAGATAAAATCTTCAATTTCTAGCCACTCATCTTCAGTCAGGAGTTGCTTATATTCTAATCTGTATTTATCTGAGTTCATCAACATAACGGAAGTCTGGCTATCTCCTGCCCCTAGGGTGATTATTTCTGCCTCGTCATCGTCGTTCATGGTAATGCTAACTCTGTTGTTATATTTAGCATCTTTGCTATCCATAGAAAAGCCAATGGCCACAGGGTCTAGATCCTCCGCAGAGGTGCCTGAGCCGCCATTGATGAGCATAATGTTTTGGGTCTGGTCCCAGTTCTCAGGTGTAAATACTAATGTCTGGGGACTTACTACTGGACCAGGAGTATCTGGATCTATTGGCTGATTTGCAGAGAGGTTCTTCACATATTCCTTGTCTGGGAGTTGATCATGTTCTTGTGACGAATCTGTGATAGTAGCTTGTTCAAGCCTTTGACAGAGATCGGCCTTTCTCCCAGATACCTTAAGACCATAGTGCCTACATAATCCTTTGAGCTGTTCAATGGTTTTTTCGCTGAAGTTGTTATCAGAAGAATGTAAACCTTTCCTGGCCATGGGATTACGCACCTCTCCATCCACAACCGTGCTAACAGTAACGTACACATCCTCACTGGGTTTTTCCTCCAGCTTAACCTTGTAAGCTCCTGTCTCCACAGGAGTAATACCAGGTTTAATTACAACATTTTTAACTTCTTCATCGGTGGCATTAATACTTATCTTGCTAACTGAGCAATATTCTCCTTTGTATCTATCATCTTGACTGGTGATCATATAGTTAACAGTGAAACTGCGCTGCTTGTCTTTGTTATTGGCCCCGGTGATTCTCACCTTTTGTAGACGGTTCCAATTGGCTGCGGTAAATACTAACTTATCAGGACTTGCTTTTGCAGTGCTAGAGTCATCACTTTTAATATCCAGATTGATGACAACTTCAGAGCTGGGTGGTTTGCTCAGGGTAACTCCATAAGTAGCTGTATTAAAAATCTTATCGACTTCTGAATTATATTCCTCAAGATCCTTAGGCTTTGTCAGCACAGAATAGCAGTTAAAATAGACAATCTGCTCCACATCCCGAAGTGGCATGTCCAGAATAACCGCCACATAACTGGGAATCCCTTTCAGATACCAAACATGGGAGACGGGTGCTGCCAACTTAATGTAGCCCATGCGGTGGCGCCGTACACGACTTTCCGTCACCTCAACACCACAGCGCTCGCAAACAATACCCCGGTGGCGGACCCGCTTGTATTTTCCGCAGTGACACTCCCAATCTTTAGCAGGACCAAAAATCTTCTCACAGAAGAGACCATCCATCTCCGGCTTCAACGTGCGGTAGTTGATGGTCTCTGGCTTTGTGACCTCACCCACCACTTGGCCATTGGGCAGGGTTCGCTGCCCCCAGGAACGGATGCGTTCTGGAGAGGCAAGGCTGATCTTCACATAATCAAAGTGGCTCTCGGTCCGGATGTTGGTGGTGGACATGGATTGAAAGATCAGGGGAGGGGGACGATGGGGGAAAGGGGATGAGGTTTACGACCTGACCAGGTGCTTCTCAGGGCCAGGGCGTCAATAGGGTCAGTCCTCATAGTCAGGCACACCAAGAGATTCATAGGTGGGACGGCTGGGAGTACTGCGGCGAGGATTCACGTCTTGCATGAGGTCCACTTCTGCTCCATCCTCTTTGTAAGCAGCAATGTCCAGGCCCAAGGATTGTAGCTCCCGCATCAAAACCTTGAACGACTCCGGTGTTCCTGGCCGGGGAATGGGCTTGCCTTTGACGATGGCGTTGAGAGCCTCATTGCGACCCTGCATGTCGTCAGATTTGACAGTGAGCAACTCCTGGAGTGTGTAGGCGGCACCATAGGCCTCCAGTGCCCACACCTCCATCTCCCCAAGCCGCTGACCCCCTTGCTGGGCCTTACCCCCAAGGGGCTGCTGTGTTACCAAAGAGTAGGGACCTGTGGAGCGGGCGTGGATCTTGTCATCCGCCATGTGCACCAGCTTGAGAATGTGGGCCTTGCCCACAGTCACAGGCTGATCAAAAGGTTCCCCAGTGCGGCCATCAATAAGCTTGATCTTACCGGGGTGCTCAGGGGTGTAGACCCATTCCTTACCCGGTTGGGCTGCAGCCTGCTCCAAGAATTGAGTTACGGTCTTCTTTGACATCTCCGGTTGATGCATCTCATCAAAGGGGATGATTTTGACTCGAATACCCAGGTGCTCAGCTGCCCATCCCATGAGGCATTCAAAGACCTGACCCACATTCATGCGGCTGGGCACACCCAGGGGATTGAGAACGATGTCTACAGGGGAGCCATCCGGTAGGTAGGGCATATCTTGGCGGGGCAAGATGCGGCTGATGATGCCCTTATTGCCATGGCGACCTGCCATTTTGTCTCCCACCTGGATCTTGCGCCGCACCGCCACATAGACCCGAACCACCATATTGGCCCCTGGGGGTAGCTCATCACCCTGCTCCCGGGTATAGATGCGCACATCCACCACCCGTCCTTGCTCCTTGAAAGGAACCCGCAAGGAGTTGTCCCGCACATCCCTAGCTTTCTCACCAAAAATGGCCCGCAGCAGCTTTTCCTCAGGGGGCTGGTCTGATTCACCCTTGGGTGTCACCTTGCCCACTAGCACATCCCCTGCGGTGACAAAGGCCCCAATGCGCACTATGCCGTTTTCGTCCAAATTGCCCAGTGCATCTTCAGCAATGTTGGGGATCTCTCTGGTGATTTCCTCAGGACCCAGCTTTGTCTGGCGGGCCTCGATCTCATACTTTTCAATATGGATTGATGTATAGAGATCGTCATGTACCAATCGCTCACTGATCAAAATTGCATCTTCGTAGTTGTAACCCTCCCAAGGCATGTAAGCCACAGTCAGGTTTTGTCCCAAGGCTAACTCTCCTCCCTGACAGGCGGAGCCATCAGCCAACACCTGTCCACGAACCACCTGATCCCCCACCTGCACAATGGGGCGATGGTTGAGGCAGGTGTCTTGGTTAGACCGTTGGTACTTCTGTAGATAGTGAACGTGTTTTCCTCCCTCCGGTGGGGTGACCACAATGGTGGCAGAGTCCACAAAACTGACGACCCCGTCAATACGGGTAATGGGCACCATGCCGGAGTCACGGGTGAGCTGGGGCTCTAGGCCTGTTCCCACCAGGGGACGGGTGGGGCGCAGTAGTGGCACAGCTTGGCGCTGCATGTTGGAGCCCATCAGGGCCCGGTTGGCGTCATCATGTTCCAGGAAGGGGATTAAGGAGGTGGCGATGGAGATGATTTGCACCGGGGAGAGCTGCACATAGTCCACCTGCTTAGGAGGCACCTTTTCAAAGTCCTGGCGGTAGCGTACAGGCACCAGCTCAGCGCGGATGTAACCTTCACTGTCTGTGGCCACATCACCGGGGGCCACACGGCATTCGTCCTCCGCATCCGCTGCCAAATAGATGGGTTCCCCTTCCTTGATCACCCGGCCATTTTCACACTTCCAAAAGGGGGTTTCGATAAAGCCATACTCATTAATGCGAGCATGGGTGGCCAAAGAACCAATCAGGCCAGCATTAGGACCTTCTGGGGTTTCAATAGGGCAGATTCGCCCATAGTGGGACGGGTGAATGTCCCGCACGGCAAAACCAGCTCGCTCCCGGGTCAAACCACCAGGTCCCAATGCGGAGATGCGGCGCTTGTGGGTCAGCTCTGCCAGAGGGTTGGTCTGGTCCATGAACTGGCTCAGTTGGCTGGAGCCAAAAAACTCCTTCATAGCAGCCACCAAAGGCTTGGGGTTCACCAGCTGTGCCGGAGTAAGGGTATCGGCTTCGCCAACGGTCATGCGTTCACGAATGATGCGCTCCAGACGACTGAGGCCAACACGAATCTGGTTCTGCAGTAACTCACCTACGGAACGGACACGGCGATTCCCCAAGTGGTCAATATCGTCCAAGCTGGTTCCTCCCACATCCAATTCCAGGTTGATGAGGTAATCCAATGTGGAGAGCACATCCTCAGGGGTGAGAATGCGCACCGAGTCAGGAATTGTGAGACG
>RKSC01000137.1 GCA_007571085.1 Synechococcus sp. PNGco_S_binSS4 | reverse complement strand
AAAGAAGCCTCAGCTGCTTCGCCAATTGAACTCTTGAGTGGGGCAGCAACTTCTGGGGCCAGTGGAGCAAGCTCCCCATGGCTCATCAAACAACAGATGTTCTCCATCCCAGCGGCTGGCAAGAGTTTGGGTTGCCGGAGTTTGGTCACCCCCAACAGGTTAACAAACATCACAATATCACGATATAAAAAGAGATCTAAAGCTGGGTAACGAATCTGTGGGCTTAGGGGTTAGGTCCATGTTGGTTTACGTAACTTTCTTCTCGCTCTCGCCTGTGTTATCTGTGAAACCGGGATCCCGTGGACAGGACCTGATCTCCCAATTGGCCATTGCTGGTGTGGCCGCTGGTGTGGTCACCTCCTATGCTGTTTCTCAAGGACAAAGCCCCCTCATTGCTTTAGGGATTACACTGTTCTCTGCTGTTGCTGCCGTTGCCATTGGCCAGTGGATCTGAAGCTGCTTTCCACCAGGAGGCCAGCCCAGCAGCCATTGCTGCACTACGGCAGGACATGCCTGCCTTGGCCAATAAAGTCTACTTCAACTATGGTGGCCAGGGACCTCTGCCAAGGGCATCCCTGCAGGCCATGGTGGAGAGCTGGCAACGCATCCAAGCGCTTGGGCCCTTTGCTAAGCCGGTGGTGCCCTATGTGGAAGGGCTGATTCTCTCCCTGCGTCAGGCATTGGCCGACCTGTGTGGTGTGGCCCCTCAGCGGCTGGCCTTCACAGAAAATGTCACTTCCGGTTGTGTGCTGCCCCTTTGGGGTTTGCCTTGGCGCCCCGGTGATCAGCTGCTCATCAGCCATGGGGAACACCCTGGTGTGGTGGCCACTTGCCATGAGATTGCCCGTAGGGAACAGCTGCAGGTGAAAACCTTCTCTGTGCAGGATTGCTCCAAAGCAGCTCAAGTACTGGAACGCCTGGATGCCGCACTCCAGCCCCGTACATGCCTTGTGGTCCTGAGCCATCTGTTGTGGACCACAGGTGCTGCCATGCCCATTGCTGCAGTGGGACGACGCCTCAGGGAACATGTGAATCAGCCATGGCTCTTGGTGGATGGGGCCCAATCCGCCGGTGCTGTGCCCTTGCAAGAGGCTGTGGCAGCAGCGGATCTTTACGCTTTCACGGGGCACAAGTGGTTTTGTGGACCTGAGGGGCTGGGGGCCATGGTGCTCTCCCAACGGCTACTAGAGGTGGGAACACCCACAATGATTGGCTGGCGGGGCTTGGCCCCAGGTACAGACCAGCCCCTTCGCCTCCATGGGGATGCCCGCCGTTATGAAATTGCCACCAGTTGCTATCCCCTGATGGCAGGTTTGCTCCAGTCCTTACACAGCTTGGCGACCGTGGGGGATAGCCAGCAGCGGCTGGCCATCATCCGGGAACAGAGTGGCCACCTCTGGCATGGCTTGCGCCAGCTGCCAGGGGTGGAGACTCTTTTGCCAGAGCCACCACCTGGTGGTTTGGTGAGCTTTCGTGTCAAAGACCATTCACCTCAACAGGTGGTGAATTTTTTGACGGAACGGGGTTTGGTGTTACGCAGCTTTGAGAAGCCCACCGCCTGTGTGCGTGCCTGTTGCCATGTGACCACAGAGCTAGTGGAAGGGCAGCGTTTGGTTGCTGAAATTGCTTCCTTGGTCACAAATTAACGATCCGTTGAGGGTTAAGGTCAGCATCCATCGTGGAGAGTCCTTGTGTCTAGAAAGAGCTGTCCTCACTTCTTCCATCCCCTGGCTGCTGTGGAAACCCACAGTGATGGTCAATGCTTTGCCAATGCGTTCGCTGTGGCAGAAGATCAGGTGAATTTGGCATTGACCGGTGCATTGGTGCCCGGTTTACGGATGGTGCAAATCCTGCGGAGCACAGGGTTTGACCGACTCCATATCCAGTCCATGTTTGATGATGCTCGTCACGGCAACCACCATGCGCGATTGCGAATGATTGAGTTCATGGCAGACGCCATCGTGGTGGAGAAAGACTTGGACGCCAGAGAGTTTGAGAATGACACAGATGACCCCATTTCCATGGGCACCAGCTGAGACCAGGCCGGGGATGCTGGCCCAGTCACACCATGGCCTTAGCGCTCTGCAATGGCCGCTGCAGCCACCTGGCGATCATCAAAGGGCCGCTTCTCCTGGCCAATAATCTGGACTGTCTCGTGGCCTTTGCCAGCAATGAGGACTGTATCCCCTGCCCTAGCCTGAATCACTGCCATGCGAATGGCCAGGCCACGGTCCAGCTCCTGGTGGTGGGGCACCCCTGCTGGCACCCCTGAGACAACATCCTCCAGGATGCGCCCAGGATCTTCCGTGCGGGGGTTATCGGAGGTGATCACCAGTTCATCAGCCAGGTGCGCGGCAGCCCCTGCCATTAAGGGACGCTTGCCCCGATCCCTATCCCCACCACAACCAAATACACAGATCAAACGACCCACCACAAACGGTCGCAGGGCCTGCAGTGCGCTGGCCAAGCCATCGGGGGTGTGGGCATAGTCCACCACCACAGTGATATCCGGCGCTGGAATGGACTCCATCCGGCCAGGCACACCAGCAAAGTGGGGCACCTGCTCCAGCAGGTGCCCTAGGGGAACCCCACAGGTGAGTAGCACCCCAACCGCCTGAAGCAGATTCATCAAATTGAATCGCCCCAGCATGGGTGAACGGAAATCACCTTCACCCACGGGGCTGATGAGCCGTCCTTCCACCCCCTGGCTACCCATGACCAAATCGCACATCATCAGCTCAGTGTCCAGGGTTTTCCCATGGGGGTAATGGGAATCCTGCAGGTGACAACCCCATGCCTTGCTGCCCAGCTGCCCATGGAGGCGGCGCCCGTAGGTGTCCTCACAGTTGATCACAGCCTGCCCCTGCAACATGTCTGGGGTAAACATCCGGGCCTTGGCCTGGAAATAGGTCTCCATGGTGCCGTGGAAATCCAGATGGTCCTGGCTCAGGTTGGTGAAGACTGCCCCGGCAAACTTCAGCCCTGCCACCCGTTGCTGCACCAGGGCATGGGAACTCACTTCCATGGCTGCCCGCTGAACACCGGCAGCCACCGCCCGGGCCAGCTGCCCATGCACCACATCCGCTGGTGCTGTGGTGTGGGTGGGCGCCACGGCCGTACCGGGCCAGCGGTTCCCCAGGGTGCCCAATAGGGCCGTCGGCACCCCCATGGCTGTGCTGAGATGGTCAATCCAGTGGGTGGTTGTGGTTTTGCCATTGGTGCCTGTGACACCAATGAGCTGCAGCTGTTGGCTGGGGTACCCCCAAAAGGCCGCCGCCAAATGCCCCAAACAGTTGGCAGGATCGGCCACCACCACCACGGGATCCCCAGGGCCCGGTGGTGTCCTATGGGATGCCTGGGGGCTGATCACCGCTGCTGCAGCGCCACCGGCTAGGCTCTCCACCCAATAGTCTCCACCATCCACCTGAGCACCTGGAATCCCGACAAACAAGGTGGCCGGTGACAATCGCCTGGAATCCCCTGATACGGCCTGAATTTTAAGATCCGGCAAGTGGGTAGGGATGGGAATGGCGGCAGCCTGGAGCAGGTGGTGGAGATGGATGGATGTGGCCATGGTTCAAGCCCCAAGGGTGGAGTTAGACCACAAGCTTGAAAGCTGTGGCACCAATCAGCCATGGTTTATTCAGCCCTGGTTAGCCCGGGCCAGCTGGCTGAGCTGCTTCTCCAACCAACGCTCCAGTGCTAATCCCTTCAGTCGTGGGGGCACCCGGGTCAGGATGGGATCCTGAAAAGGATCAGAGCCCACCACCAGCAAGGGAACCAAGAGCCCAAAACGCTGCTGTAACAGGGGTTCTTGGTCCACATCCATAAGCTGCAAGGTTTGAGGGGGGAGCAGGGCCTGCAGGCGCTTTGCCAGGCCACTGCAAAGGCAGCAGCCAGAGCGGGTCAGCATGGTGAGTGGTGGCCAAATCTTGTGACTCATCAGTCGGGAACAGGGTCATAGCCCCCTGGTGTGCAGGGATGGCAACGGAGTAACCGCCAGGCACTCAGCCCACTGCCCCGCCAAAGACCATGGCGTTCCAGTGCTTCGATGGCATAGGCACTGCAGCTGGGGCTAAAGCGGCAACGTGGTCCTAATAGGGGAGAGATGAACCGCTGATAGAGACGGATTAGGCCAATGAACAGGGTCACCGGCCCCCAGGAGCAACTGGGGCACCCTTGGGGGCTAAAGTATTGGTTTGGTGCCATGGCTTGTGTGGCATGGGGTCAGTCCCAGCGACGGCTCAGACAAGGGCTGGTGCGCTGCTAAGACCATGGTGCCAAATTTTCTCTCTGTCCACCTACTGCATTAAGGAACACCAACCATGTCTCGATACCGCGGCCCTCGCCTGAGGATTACGCGGCGCTTGGGAGATCTTCCTGGTCTCACCCGTAAGTCCGCCAAGCGGTCTTATCCACCTGGTCAGCACGGCCAAGCCCGTCGCAAGCGCTCTGAGTATGCCATTCGTCTTGAGGAAAAGCAGAAACTCCGGTTCAACTACGGGGTGTCTGAGCGCCAGCTGGTGCGTTACGTCAAAAAAGCCCGTGCCCAAGAGGGCTCCGCCGGCACCAACCTGCTCAAGCTTCTGGAAAATCGCCTGGACAACGTCTGTTTTCGGTTAGGGTTTGCCCCCACCATTCCCGGCGCGCGCCAACTGGTGAACCATGGCCATATCACCATCAATGGTTCCATGGTGAACATCGCTAGCTATCAGTGCAAACCCGGAGATGCCCTAGCCGTTCGTGAGCGGAAAGGCAGCAGACGCCTGGCCACAGACAATCTGGAGTTTCCAGGGCTGGCCAACGTGCCCCCCCACTTGGAACTGGACAAAAACAAGCTCGCCGCCAAGGTTATTGGTGGCTGTGAACGGGAATGGGTGGCCCTAGAAATCAACGAGCTGTTGGTGGTTGAGTACTACTCCCGCAAGGTGTAAGGACCAAAGCAGTGGCCCCCATGGAGGCCTTATGGTCTCTACGGACCAGACCATCAATGGCTAGTAACTCTGGGATCCTGGAGACTCTGCTGGGAAAAACTGGGCCCTGGGCCTATGGCCGCACCATAGGCCCCACTGAGCTAGGGTGGGGAGGAAAGATACCTGAGAGTTTAGCCACTATTTTCAATTTGCAATGGAAATAAAAATCGAAATAAAAATCAAAGTAGAAGATCCTCCATGAACCTTGACCAACGGGAACATCTGGCTATGATCTCCTTATCGGGTCTCCTGTTTCCCCATGTCTTCCCCTGTGAGTTCCCTAATCCATAGCCATTACCTCCCAGCCAGCTCCCTGGCCATGGGGTGTAGGCTGGCCATGGGCGTGATGTCGGCGCTCTTAAGCTCTGCTCTGGCCCTAGGGAAGCCCGCCCAGGCCCACCATTCTTTCACGTTCAATGGAAGCAAGTACTGGTGCGCTGGCCAAAGCCATGACGACCATGAGAATAATAGTTGCTATTTTGGGGGTCTGAATCTGGGCAGTGTGCCGGAAGATTTACTTAGTGGACTTACCAATCTGGAAAGTGTGGATATGGCTGAAAGCAATATAAC
>RKSC01000013.1 GCA_007571085.1 Synechococcus sp. PNGco_S_binSS4 | reverse complement strand
TCAAGTGGTCAGTCTTTGAAACACTGCCTTGACTCCTTCCCCCTATGGGCCTCGATGCCCAAGAAACACTGCTTCTCCTCAGGATTCCTTGGAGAAATAGGTGGGGTCAGGGATATGGTGGTATGCAGGGGATCCTTACCCACAGCAGCAGACTTCACACCCTCGCCTCTTCCCCAACTCTCTGGAAGATCTTCTGTGGATGATCCCCAAGGCAAGGCATGTTTTTCTCCTTGGAATAGAAGCACTTCAGGGGCTCAGCAGCACTACCCAGGGCGCAACCATGTGGTCTCTGAGAAAACGTCTCCCGTCTCATTGCTTGCTTAGAAGGCTAGGTTCACAGTCACTGAAGGCCAGGTATGGTCCCTTTCCCATCCCTTGACTCCAACCACCTGGTCCATAGTTAATAGGAGTATGTGGTAATTTTTTTCAATGATGTGGGTCATCAGGGGGTTGTCAAGTTATTCTCATTTACAGAAAGATTTCTTCGGTAAACTTTAATTCCTGTTGCACCTAAACTAAGGACATGACTATAGTTTTCTTGCACAAGGTCAAACAGGGGCTGGAATTCAGCTGAGCGGTCAATGTATCGTCCATGGGGAGGATTCCAGCTAAGGCGCCGACTCATATCCAGGGGGGGTAGTCTTCCATTCATGGTGTCGATGATGAAAAGAGGTTTCTCAGCTAATATATCAGATATGAATTCATCGATCATTGATTTACTTGTATAGTTTTCAGTGATTAGAGGATATTGATAGAAGAATCGACTGGGGGAATTGCGGTCAGAATATAAATATATTTGTGATTCCGCTCCCCATGCTAATATCTTATCCCTATCTCTAGAATTTTTGTTTATGTAGTCGCTAAGGCATATCCAGGCAATATCTAGTGTTCTATGTTCATTGTCAAGTCTATTGCAAACCTCGGACCAAGATGAACTAGAATGATAGACTATATATTTTTGGAACTCCCCCTTGAAATCTTCCCTAAACTGTCTAAAGCTACCAAGAATTAGAACTGCAGCTAAACATAGGAAACTTACAAATAGTATCTTCTGCCTCTGATATATTAGATTCTTGATTGTACCATAGTTAGTAATATTATTCATAAGATTAGCAATGAGAATAGTAATTACAGGTAAGCTAGTAAGCATATAATGCTCATACTGATATTGACTTCCTCCAATAGAAATTAATAAAATCTCAAAAGGGGCTGCAATTACAATCATTTCCATCAGCCTATCAGACTTCCTTTTTCTGCTTTTGAAACATGAAATTAGTCCTAAACAATAGCTCAATAACAGTAGCAAAGTCATGGGAGTACTGAAACTGCTTGCAAAGAAGTTTGTTGCTTTAATTTTATCTAGAAAACCGGATTGAGAATAAGCAAAGTTGTAAGCAAAAGCTCCATCCCAGAATGCAGGTAATCCATCAACAAGGATAAAAGCGAGAGAGAAAGCAGATAGGGTCACAATACCGCCAAGAATAGCCATACCAATATTTTTTATTCTCTTCCTGAATAGCCACTGGAGGCCAATTGCTAGCCATAATCCGATGAGATTAGCGCGCATTAAAAATACTAGACCACCCAGGCAACCAATTGCAAAAGCATTTCTATTAGATAATTGACCATTTTTTGTGTAAATATAGAAAATATAGATTGATGCAAATTGAAATAAAAGACCATAGGATTCAGAAAAGTTATCTACTCCTGCAAATATACGATAATATAATAGATAGGCAATAATGGCAACGATTGCTGAGGCCAGGCCAAATGCTTCCTCAAAGATCTTGCGCGCGAGATGGATTGTCCCTAATAAGATGGCAGCCTGTAAGCCCCAGAGACCCCACCAGATCTCAGAAGACCCAGAAAGAATAAATCCCATGGCATTAAACAGATACAAAAGAGGTCCTTTATGGTCCCACCGATCAACGTAAGGGACTTCACCACTTAGTATTCCTTTTGCAACATAGAGGAAAGCACTGGAATCTCGCCCAGGGGTTCTCGCAAAACTATAGATATTGAAAATAACTAAAGAAATAATTACCATCCAAGCCAGGGCTAGCCAGACCTGGACAATGGCTGTTGGCTTGGTCGTTTTTGGCTGAGCCCGGTGCTGGATTCTGACCATTGGAACCTTGTGCTTGGAGGTAAGCTGGCTGAAGACTACCATAGTCTTCAGTGACTTGGCAGATGGAGCCCTGTGTCTACTCCCTGTACCAGACCCTGCTGCAGAATCAGTCCCTGGAGGTGGGTTGATAAGAACTAAGTAAATCAGGCCACACAGCTAGCCAATATGGAAGATAGGGAGATCCTCAGTAGGGAACATTCCAGACAAAGCGGGAAGATGCGGCATATTTCCACATGAAGTCCACAATAATACCGGCTAGCACTGCCACAATGCCCAGGGTTTGGTCCCTAATGTTGTTGTAGATAACTGTGGAAACACCAACATTGGCAATGAGACCCAAAGAGCAAACTAGCAAGAACTTAATCAAACCTATTAACAACGCCCATCCTTGCAAACGTCGCAAGCGGAATGTAAGAACGTTGTTGATCAAGTAGTTAGAGCTAGCTGCCAGAAGAACAGCGACAATCTGGCTGTACAAAAAACTCCATCCCACAATCCTGAGCACCAGGAAGGTGGTGGTGTGGACGACAATCCCTGCTGCACCCACTAGCCCAAAGCTGATGGCCCGCCTGGGCAGAATACGGCCTGTGACTGTATGGAGGAGTGATATCAGCCAATCCCAGACGACGGGACTATCTAGCTTCGAGCGGCCTGTCTTGCGGGCCCGGAAGTTGAGGGGAATCTCCTGCACCTTAAACTTGCCCTTACTCACTGATAGTAGTTCATAGAGAAACTTAAATCCTGACAGGTTGACCTGCCGAATTGCTGCACGGGTGGTGGATAGACGAAGCACCATGAAGCCACTCATCAGGTCACTGAGGTGCCCATAGGCTGGCAGACTACATCGTGCCAGGTGGTTGGCCTGTTGGGAACCCTTCTGGCGCTGTGGTGATAGCCCTTCAAGCCTGGCATCTGGGTGGAAACGGCTACCAATGACTAGATCCAGCCCTTGATGCTCCAGCAGTTCCACCGCTGAACGAATGACAGCTGGATCATGCTGACCATCGGCATCCATCACCACTGCCAGCTCCCCACTGGCTGAAAGCAAGCCATCACGGATGGCACTGGACAACCCAGAGCGATCACAGCGCAGCAGCAAATGCACCCTGGGATCATGGCGGCTCAGTTGCCGCACCACATCGGCAGTGCCATCAGGTGAATCATCGTCAACCACGATCACCTCCAGGGGGGAGCAACCCTCAGCTTCCAGCTGCCCCAGCAGCTGCTGGACCATGGAGCCAATGGCTGCCACTTCATTGTAGGTTGCCAGTACCACGCTGAGACGCACTTCCCTTCTCCAGGTCCTTCTCCAGGTTTGCAAAGGCGGCACCCAGATTCGAACTGGGGATAAAGGATTTGCAATCCTCTGCCTTACCACTTGGCCATGCCGCCAACATGGAGCTATCGCTCTCCCATGCAGCTTACCAACCCATCTGACCGTCCCCTGCTGGTGCTGAGTAATGGCCACGGAGAAGATCTGATTGCTGCTCGTGTTCTGACCGCACTCCAGCAGCAAGGACCCACGGGATCCATTGCCGTTCTTCCCCTGGTGGGCCTTGGCCAAGGACTAGATACCACTCCAGGGCTCCAGGGCCTTGGCCCACGGCAACAGTTGCCCAGTGGGGGCTTTAGCAACCAGAGCTTCCGAGGACTTTGCCAAGATCTCTGGGCTGGCCTGGGAGGATTGACGTTGGCACAATGGTCCTCCATCCAACATTGGAGCCGCCAACACCCCCATGGTGCTGTGCTTGCTGTCGGCGATCTGCTGCCCCTGGTGCTGGCTTGGGGTAGTGGCAAATCTTATGGTTTCATTGGCACGCCAAAGAGCGACTGGACATGGCTAACCGCATGGGGAACCACCCCCGTGGCTGATGTCTATCACCGCTGCAAAGGCAGTGAATGGGATCCCTGGGAGTGGTGGCTCATGGGTCAAGGGCGCTGCCGTCTTGTGGTGGTGCGGGATCGCCTCACCGCTCGGGGTTTGCGGCGCCAGGGGATTGCAGCACTGGCTCCCGGCAACCCCATGATGGATGGTCCCAAGGCATTGCTGCCCCTGGTGGATAGCCTCAGAAATCAGCGGCGGATCCTTCTCCTACCCGGTAGCCGCTTGCCGGAGGCCCTATGGAACCTGAAGCGCCTGCTGGAAGCACTGCCCCACCACCTGGCAGCAGTGCTATTGCTGGCCACAGGCCATGGCCTAAAGCCCCAGCAGTTGCACAATCTCATGGCAGCAGTGGATCTCCATCCCTGCCAGGTCCCCCCCCATAGCGGCGCCAGAGAGGGGTGGCAGCGGGGTGATCTATTGCTGTTGTGGGGTCCAGGTTGCTTTGAGCACTGGTTGCCTTGGGCCACACTGGGACTGGCCACAGCTGGTACAGCTACGGAACAACTGGTGGGTCATGGCATACCCGGTCTGTCATTGCCAGGACCTGGGCCCCAATTCACCCCTGCCTTTGCCCGCCGCCAGAGCCGTCTGCTGGGGGGAGCTGTCATTCCCTGTCTCTCAGTCCATCAGTTCAGGCAAGAACTGGAGCGGCTTCTGGAGGATCCCGTGGGTTGCCAGATGATGGGACGGCGCGGCCAACAACGCATGGGGTCAAGGGGGGGCAGTGCAGCTATTGCCCAGCTTCTGCAGGAGCGTTTGCTCCGATCCCATGGGACTATCAACCCCACGACATTGTTGTAATGGCTCTCTCGACCCAAGGGGCATATGCGGTGATCTGTGCCCGTATTGCCTCACTTCTGCACATCTCAGGCGGTTCTGCCCGCCAGATGTTGGATCGGCAGGCAGCCCAGGCCGGGGTGCGCACTGCTGCAGAGCGGCTGGATTTTGCCCGGGCTCAGTTGGCCAGCTTGCAGGAGCAGTACGGCATCCACGGCAAGCGACCACCCATTGCCCAGTTGCTGGATGAAACCGCTACCAATCCCAGCCCCCTACCGGAGGAGGAGTAAGGAATGGAGCCCTTGGGAAGATCCATACCCCCCTTGCTGGTGTTCAGCTGGCTTCCTGCAATGTGCTTTGCAGGGCAAACCAGGTTCCATGGGGGCGGGTGGCCACCAGGCCAGACCAGCCAATGGTTGCCAAGAAGGCTTCTGCAGAAGGGGTTTCCACCACATCAACGCCCCAGGAGCCCAGCTGGAGTGGTGATCCAGCCACAGCTCTCCTGTCCTTACGACCTCCCAATGCCAGTAGCCCGTAGTCAGCCCTGATGCCTTGAGAGAGACGCAGCACCCGTAGGCAGTGGAGTGCAGCCTGGCCCATGACCGAAGGAGCCTCATCAGCAACCAGGCGTACACGCCAGTGGTGATGATCCAGGGGTTCCACAGTCCAGCCCCTTGTGCCCAAGGGGAGGAATGCTGTGGCGAAGGCTGAGGCATTCAGTCCTGGAGCGAGGGATTCAGGGACCCCATGGTTATGGGAGAGAAGGAGCTCAGTCGGCAGA
>RKSC01000089.1 GCA_007571085.1 Synechococcus sp. PNGco_S_binSS4 | reverse complement strand
ACTAAGCCCAACAACCACCATAGCAGCCCGGTCCATATCAAGATAAAAAGAAGGGCCAAGCCCAGCACCCATGGTAGCAAGGGATTAACTAGCAGAGGGTTTAAGTGTAACAGGCAGCCCAGCCAATGGCCATAGGGGACTGGCCGTTACAGGGGAGCGGCTGGGGGAGGGTACACGGACCAGCATGGGGGGGCACCGTCAAGGTAGGGCCCTTGAGTAGGGGTGATTCCCCCAGACCAGTAGGTGGAGAGGGCATGGGAATTGGGGAAGGGAGATAGGTTTTCCTGTGCTTCTACCCACCCTAAACTCGCCTGGATCTAAAGGGGTGCCATCCAGTTGGGGTCTGTTGTGGGCAGCAGCGGTGAAACTCCTCCTGCAGGGGAAGGCCCATGACCCTATGGGGTGGCCTTCTCCATTCCCCTAGCACACTAGGCTCCCAGAACTACCGGGTGAGGCCATCTGTCAGATTGAATTACGGTCAAAGCTGATTCAATCTTCTCTGCACCATGGACATGATCACCTTGCCTGCAGACAGGTCCACCCTGTCTATGGAGCCGGGAACGGATTGCCGCCCGGCCTTTCGGGCGGCCTATGAAAACCGCTACACCTGGGACAAAAGCTTTCCCGGCTACCGGGGGCAATGGCAGATGACCAGTGCCTCCGGCAGTGGGAGGGGCAGATTCGAGGTGGGATCTAACTGCCAAGTCCAGGTGGAAGGCTTGGCAGATAAAGATCTAGAGAAGGCAGTGCACAGCCAGCTTTGGGAGGTGGCTATTCACCGGGTGCGTCGCTCCTTTGACCAGGTGCATGGGGAGAATGGCTTTGTGGCCGGTGACACCAATGCCACTGGGATGGAGGTGATTGTCACAGGCAAGGCTGCTGGTGATCGCTACCGAATCCAGGGAAATGTGGTCACCATGGTTTACCGCCACATCCATGGCCAGGTGGTCACCATCCACACGGAGGCCATTAGCCAAACCGGTGAAGGCTACTTGAGCCGCCGCTATCGTAGCCGCTACAGTGATCCCAGCAGTGGTGAGCCCCTCGGTCTTGAGAAGCACTTTTGGGATACCTTTACACCCCTAAGCACTGGCCACTGGACCTTGGCGGAGCGGATCATCCGCTGGGGAGGCCGGGAGCAGCAGGTGTTCCGCTTTCTGGAGCTGGAGTCCTTATAGGTGGATAGGTGGTGGCTAGGACTCTCGCCAAGCCACCTGAACCCTACCCTGCCTCTGTGGACTGGGGTGCCTCTGGCAGGGGATCAATTGTGCGCAGCCGCTCACCCAGCTGCTTGACCAAGCTCTGACGACCAAGGGCCAGAATCTTTATGTTGTCTTCCTGCATCTTGATTTGGTTGGCTGCCACCTGCACCCCCACCACAAGCTGCTTGATGTCATCGGGCAGGCTATTGAGATCGTAGCGCTTACCATCGACATTTAAGGTTGGCGATGCAGATGTGCCCTGTGATGTGGGTTGCTGGTTTTCGTCGGTCATTGCTGTAGAAGCAGTGAATGGCACAGCTAGCTTAGCGGTTGAGATGGTCCTGTCATTGCCAGCCTCTTGCTCCTGAGGAAATTCCTCCCCTTCCTGCTCCACAGTTGCATCCCTCTGGGGCTGGTTCCGACTCCAGTTAAATAGACCCATAGGTGACACCGGGGAAAGGTTGATGGGGGTGAGCCTAGCAGCTCTTGCCAAGGCCCATTTTCAGTGGCTTCCTTCACTCCAATAGGGTTTAGGCCAATGCAAAAACCCAGAAAACCTATGGCAAAGCCACGGGCTATATCCTCAGCTTCAGCACAAGATCCATGGGTGAACCTTCAGGGCAATTGCCCCGTTGTTAAAGGTGGGAAATGAGCTGATGGCGGCATAGGTCCTTGTAGCGACCTCCCTGGGCTAAGAGCTGACGGTGGCTGCCTTGCTCAAGGATCATTCCCTGTTCCAACACCAGGATCTGATCTGCCTTCTGCACGGTGGCCAGGCGATGGGCAATGACCAGGACCGTGCGCCCTGCCATGGCCCGCTTGAGTCCTTTCTGCACAGCCGCTTCTGTCTCTGCATCAAGGGCACTGGTGGCTTCATCCAACAGCAACAAGGCTGGATCACCAAGCACTGCCCGGGCAATGGCCAGCCGTTGCCGTTGCCCACCGGAAAGATTGCTGGTGCTCTCTTGGATTCGGGCCCCGTAGCCTCCCATGGCCAGAATGAACCCTTCCGCATTGGCCAGCTGGGCAGCCCGGCGGATGGCCTCTGGCCCGTGGCCACGGCCAAAATCAATGGTCTCAGCAATGGTGCCAGAAAAGAGCAGGGCGTCTTGGGGTACCAAGGCCACATGGCGGCGCAGCTCTGCTGCCCGCAGCTGGCGTAGATCCTGGCCATCCAGCAAAATACGTCCCTGTTGTGGACAGTTGAACCGCAACAGGAGGGAAAACAGGGTGGACTTACCAGCTCCAGAGGGGCCCACCAGGGCAACAACCTGTCCCGGCTCCACATGAAGATTCAGATTCTGGAAGAGGGCCTGATCTGGTGTGTAGCTGAACTGGACATTTTCAAGGCGTAGCTGACCGCGCACGGTCTCCAGGGTGATGGGCTGGGATGGATCTGGTGCTTCCAGGGGCTCCTGCTCTAGGGCGCGCAGGCGGCGCAGTGAAGCTTGGCCTTGCTGAAACTCGTTGAAGTTTGTGGTGAGGTGGCTGATGGGGTCAATTAGCATGAGCAGAGCAATTCCATAGCTGCTGAACTGCTGGGCACTGAGACTGCCGGTATTGATGCGCCAAGCCCCCAGTAGCAACACCGCCAGGATTCCGGCTGCTTCAAGAAAACCCACCACCGGGTGCTGGAGTGCTAGCAGCTCCAAGGTGCGGAAGCGGGCCCGGCGGTGCCGGTCAATCTGCTGGATAAAACGCTGCTGCAGCCACTCCTCCGATGCAAAGGCCCGCACCAGGTGCAGCCCACGGATGGCCTCTGCCAACAAGGCGGCCAGATCACTGACTTGGGCCTGACTTTGCTCTGAGCTGCGCAGCACTTGCTGGCCAAACCAACCCACTAGCCAGATCATGATGGGGGCCAGCAGCAGGGTGGCCATGGTGAGTTGACCATCCAGCCAAGACATGTAGCCCAGCACTGCCACCAGCAGCAGAGCACTGGGTGTGCTGTCGTGGATGGTTTTATAGATCACCTCACCCACACGATCTGCATCTTCAGTGAGGCGATAGGCCAGATCACCGCTGGACAGCTTTTCCAAGGCCGGGAAGGCCAAACGTTGTAGGCGAGCAAAGATGGCCTGGCGCAGGGCCTGGCTCACCCATAGGGATGGACTGGCCAATAGGGTGTCCTGGCCATACTGGGCCAGCTTTTGGGCCAGAAAGATGGCCATGGTGAGGCCTATCATCTGTAGGGCCTCCTGGAAGCGGCCCCCACCAATAGCTGGAATCAAGTTGCCCGCCACCTGGGCCAGGAGGGGGAAGCTGGCCACATAAACCACGGTGCAGCAGGCCCCTGCCAAGAGGGAGACCCAGTGTTGGGCCAATAGGGGGAGCAGACGCCTAAAGCCCGCTTTGGAAGGTTGAAGCATGGAAACTCGCCTGGGGGTGATCCAGCTAAACTGCCCATGTAATCCCTTCATCCTGAGTCCCGTGGCTCGCACTGAATCCAGAATGCTTCCTCTGGGAACACCCATGCCCTCCTGGCAACTGCCCCGGGTGGAGGATGGCCAAATGTTCTCCAGCGAGCAGCTCTCTTCCCAGCCTGTGCTGGTGATGTTCTTGGCGGTGCATTGCCCATTTGTCAAGCATGTGGAGCCGGAGCTGGCCCGCCTGGATAGGGATTATGGAGAGCGGCTGAGCCTGGTGGGCATTGGCAGCAATAGCCTCCAAACCCATCCGGAGGATGGTCCTGAGTACATGACGGCCCAGAAGCGTCGGCTGGGCATGGGATTTGCCTACCTCCACGACAAGGATCAATCTGTGGCCAAGGCTTTTTCTGCAGCCTGCACACCAGACTTTTTCCTTTTTGACTCCAACTGCAGGTTGGTTTATCGGGGCCAGTTGGACGGGTCTAGACCGGGCAATGGGGTGCCCTGTGACGGGACTGATCTCCGGGCTGCCCTGGATGGGGTTCTAGCCGGTGAGCCGGTATCAACTCGACAACTCCCCTCCATCGGCTGCAACATCAAGTGGCATCCTGGTGCTGAGCCAGCCTGGTTCGGCTGAGCAGGGTGGATCAGCCGGTGATTGTTCCCCCTTTTGATCTGGCCAGGCAGCTGGATGCCCTGGGCCCTGAGCTGGATCAGGCTGTGCTGAAGGTGCTCCACTCTGGGCAGTACATCGGTGGACCGGTGGTGGCTGAGTTTGAGCGGGCCTTTGCCCAGACTGTGGGTACGGCCCATGTGGTGAGCTGCAACAGTGGCACCGATGCATTGATCCTGGCACTGCGGGCCTTGGATGTGGGGCCTGGCCATGAGGTGATCACCACCTCCTTCAGTTTCTTTGCCACAGCAGAAGCCATCAGTGCGGTGGGGGCCCGTCCAGTTTTTGTGGATGTGGACCCCAGCACCTACCTGCTGGATCTGGACCGGGTGGAGGCTGCCATCAGTCCCCACACCCGGGCCCTGCTGCCGGTACATCTGTTTGGTTACCCACTGGACATGGAGCGCTGCATGGCCTTGGCCCAGCGCCATGGCCTCAAGGTGGTGGAGGATTGTGCCCAAGCTGCCGGTTCCCATTGGGCTGGCCGACCAGTGGGATCTTGGGGCCATGCGGGATGCTTTAGCTTTTTCCCCACCAAAAATCTGGGTGCCGCTGGGGATGGGGGTTGCATCACCACCAACGATCCCCAACTGGCCCAGCGAATGGGTGAGCTGGCTGTCCATGGCATGGCTGAGCGCTATGTGCACACTGCCCTGGGCTACAACTCACGGCTAGATGCCCTACAGGCAGCCGTACTTCTGGTGAAGCTGCCCCATCTACAGTCTCTGGTGCGTGCTCGCCAGCATCAAGCCATGGCCTATGGCCAAGGCTTAGGCCACCTTGGTGGATTGGTGTTGCCGCCTCTGCAGGTGCCGGGCCACAGTTGGAATCAATTTGTGGTGCGCATTCCTGGTGCCAAGAGCCACAGCCGTAATCAGGTGCAGAAGAGCCTTCAGCAGCAGGGCATCAATACCATCATCTACTACCCCACGCCGATCCATCGTCAGCCGGCCTACCAAGACTTGGGTTATGGCCCCGGGTCCCTACCGGTCACAGAGGGCCTTGCCCATGAAGTGTTAAGCCTGCCCATGTTCCCGGAGCTGACGGTGACTCAGCAGCAGCAGGTGATCAGGGGTTTAGGTGGTGCGCTCCAGGAGAGGATCACGTCCTATGCACACCTTGAGAGTAACCCATGAGAAGGGGCTCAACGGTGAAGTCCCCTTCCCCCAACTCAAAGAGCTCCGCATAGGCCAGGCAATCGGCCGGCTCAGTGCCGGTGAACTGGAGAATCCCACAGGCGTCGTAGAGACCAACCATCTGCAGAAGAACGCTGCATTACTGTCTAAGATTTAGACTCATAAAAGGAGGCCTGGAAAAGGTGATCATCCTTACAAAA
>RKSC01000093.1 GCA_007571085.1 Synechococcus sp. PNGco_S_binSS4 | reverse complement strand
GTGCCAGGTGCCAGGTGCCCTAAACCCGCCTATTGGCCGTTCTATTTGGCTGTGGCAGCTTTGTCCCCATGGGTGCCAGGTGCCCCTAAACCCTGGCCATTACCGGGTGGCAGTTGTTGCAGGAGAAAAGCTTCCAACACCTCCACACCCTTGCCCGTGCGCAGGTTGGTAAAACACCAGGGCTGCTGGCCACGCATGTGCTGGGTGTCTGCTTCCATCACCGCCAAGCTGGCCCCCACATGGCTGGCCAGATCAATTTTGTTGATGACTAGGAAATCGGAGCGGGTGATACCAGGTCCACCCTTGCGGGGGATTTTATCCCCAGCAGCCACATCAATGACGTAAATGCACAAATCCACCAGCTCCGGGCTGAAGCTGGCTGCCAGGTTGTCACCTCCGCTTTCCACCAGCACCATGTCAACACCTGGGTAACACTGCTCCAGCTCCTCCACAGCCACCAGGTTGATGGAGCAGTCCTCCCGGATGGCGGTGTGGGGGCAACCACCTGTTTCCACCCCACGGATGCGCTCTGGCGGCAAGGCACCAGCACGGGTCAAAAACTCTGCGTCCTCCCGGGTGTAGATGTCATTGGTGACCACGGCCATCTCCAAGCGGTGCCGTAGGCGTCTACAGAGCAGCTCCACAAGAGCTGTTTTGCCGGAACCCACGGGTCCAGCCACACCAACACGTAGGCTCATGGTTGTCCAGGTCAAGGTGTTTTAGAGCTTTGCCCATGGTTGCCCATGGGCTGCCATGGGGCTGAAACTCCCCTTTAGCTGCGAAACAAACGGCTATAAAGGCCACCATGGCCCAACTGGGCCATGGCAGGACCCAGGGTTTCTGGCCAGAGGTCATGGGGATCTAGCTCAGGTGCCGTTGCTGCTAACTCTGCAATGGGGCCCTGCAAACGCAGTTGTAGGCCCTGGGCCTGGCTGGCGGCTAGGGGCACAAGCCGCACCGCCACACTAATTAGGTTAGCGGTCCAACTGCACAGGAAGGCCTCTAGGAGGGGCACCGTCGGCAAGCTAAACCGCTCCCCCGCCAGGCTCCAGACCAAAACCAGCCCCGCCTCCTGGGGCCAGTTGGCCAAGGGGCAGCCCCCATCCGCTGTCCACTGGCGCAGTAACACCAGCAGTGAGCGTCCCATCTGCCGCTGTTGCTGGCGCATGGCCTCACAACTGCGCTGGGCCAGGAGCCAGTTGTCATAGCCTTGGGCAGTGCCCCAATCCCCTGCCCGTAGGGCCACCAGGGAGCGATGCAAGGTGGCCACATCCATGCGAATGGCACCGCTGCTGAGCTCTGCGGTCAACCAGTCCTCCAGACTCTCCATGCTCCCCAGCTTCCCCAGTTGCACCAGGGTTTCTAGTCCTTCTGAATAGCTGTATCCCCCCACCGGTAAGCTGGGGCTGGCCAACTGCCACAACAGTTGCTGGGGGGATGGGCAGGTGCATGGTGGGGAGTGGGGCCATGGGCTGCTGGTCATGGATTCACCCCATGGCTGTGATGGGGGGCAGAGCCATAGGCACCGGGCTCAGGGCAAAACACCTGATGGACCCCATAGACCGTGAGACCCCGTTGCTCAAGCATCTGCTGCAGCACCCCATCCCTGGGAATGAGTAACCGCTGGGCTTGGATCTCCATGGGCAGATGGCGGTTACCCAAGTGGTAGGCCGCCTGCAACAGGGCCAGGGGTGTGACCGCTTCCACTGCCAGTAAGCTCTCTTGGGCTGCCACCACTTCCACCAGCAGCTGGTGCTGGTCACAGCTGAGCTGCTCCCCCGGTTGGAGAGGGCCTGTGCGGGGCAAGCACAACAGCACCTTCAATCCCTGGTCTGTGGTGCGCCGTCCCCGCACTCTGCTGCGTGCCTCTGCTGAGAGGGAGAGAGTCTGCACAGATGCGGGGGCGGGAACTGGCCCACCGCGGCGGCTGAGAACAGGAGGTTCAGACCACATGGCGGCTATGCTGATTCGCTCATGGTCCCCATCCTGCCTTGGGGTGTCCCCTGGCACCATGGCCTAAGGCCATGAAGGGATTGTGTTGATCTCTCCCTTCACTATATGAAGTCCTTTATGCAGTGCTTAGGGTGAGGGGGAGCTTATGGAAACAGGGCGGGCTGGGGTTGAACCTGGGAACAGCCCCAATGGCCCCACTTCTCTTGGGATACACAGCGGTTGAACCCCACACTGGTGGCTGCAGAACTGGACAGAAATAGGCAGAAAACAGCTGCAGCCCCAATTGTAGGCCCTGTATAAGTCCCTACAGCAAGAGGCCACCGCTACCCGGTTGAGCCCAAGGGTCTCGACGCCGCTGCCATTGGCTGCCATTGAAGAGGACCTGTTGAGCCTGAAAGCTGGATGCCCCCATGGTGCGCTCCTCCCTGGCCCGTTGTCCCCAGCTCCCTATGCCACCGGGCAGCAACCATTCTCAGCTCCAGTGGAGGGGCTGGTGGATCTACTCCTGGTGGCTGAAGACGGCAATGGTTGCCTGGCCCGGGCCTTGACAGAGGGCGTGCTAGGCCAAATCAGCCTGGCGGAGGCCAGCAGTTCCCCTTTAGTGGTTTATGCCCTGGCTCCACTGGTTTTTGGCACAGGTGGGGGCCTCTGCCTTGGCCAACACCGCTGTTCTGGGGGCCGTCAAAGACAAGGCCCTATTCTGGGGGATTGTGGGCAACCTTACGGTGGGCAAAGACCTTGGCCTCACCCGGGTGAGCCGGGCTACTGCCTACCGGCATCTGAGTGATCTGGTGCAGAAAGGGGCCCTAAAGCCCCATGGCCATGGCCATAGACAAGGTTATCGGTTGGCTTGGAAGGTATTTGACAAAGCTTTAAGAGGCGATGAACAGGGGGTTCTTGGGCAGAAGTAAAGCTGGGCTTAGCTAGGGGACTTAGCTGTGCAAGAGTCTTCTCAAGCGGGAGTCAGCATGGAAGAAGATCCAGAGGTCTGGTCGAATTTAACGTAGTCTGGTCTTGGTCCTTGTGGGTGACTTATGATTTTATGTACATGTTGTTGAGATGGGATGGGATGGGATGCAGCAAAATGCTGACAGTGCTTGATGAGCCAAGTTGGGTGGTGGGCTTTCTTCTGAATGCTTCGTTGGATGCGTGGCCTCCGGTCAGTCACCGGGCGCATTTGGCAGCAAACATCGCCGACAACCTGGACCTGGGGAAAATCGAGGATGGCTACGGGCACAGGGACTATTCTTCTCAGGTGATGGCTCGCCTTCCTAGTCTACGGCTACACCATGGGGACGTATGCGAGCCACAGGCTGGAGATAGTGACCCATGAGTTCAGTAGTGGGAATGATGTGGCTCACCAGCGACTTTCATCCAGACCAGAACAGGATCACGTTGTTTCGCAAGCATCATCTTCCAGTGTTGAGCATCCTGTTACTGCAGATAGCCCATGCAACAGGGCTGTTGAAGCTTGGAATTAGCAGGCTAGACGAGGCAAATGCAGGTAAGCATAAGCAGGGAGAACTACTTTGAGCTTCAAATCGATTGACACTCTGCAAAAAATTCTGGCAGACCAAGTGTTCGACTACGCAGCTGACCCCAAGAAGGCAGCAGGTAGGGCATTGGGAACACTAGTCGAGATCGTCACCTACTATACCCTTCGAGCTTGGAGTCTCTCCGACCATATTGTGATTGA
The DNA here is from genome assembly GCA_007571085.1 of Synechococcus sp. PNGco_S_binSS4. Taxonomy (GTDB): domain Bacteria; phylum Cyanobacteriota; class Cyanobacteriia; order PCC-6307; family Cyanobiaceae; genus Synechococcus_B. Next base: position 1,935 of record RKSC01000093.1, on the reverse strand, counting down.
GCGTAGAGTTCCGGAATTCGCAAATCCCACAATCTCCCATAACGTTGAGTTCTCGCTTCACCCAGTACTCGACAAGTATTCAGTGGAAATCGAGCCACTATCTCTGCCGATAACACCACTAAAAGTACAGAATCACTGTCCTTTTCTTGCTGGTCATAACATGAAGAAGGTTCAAATTCTTACCAGGGATTGGGTCAAGAGAAATGCTGCAGTTCTCACGGAAACTGATGATGATCCTGTTGTTGCCAACATCGAAACCTTGGATAAGTCAGGATGCAAGCTCACCATTTGCAAGCTTTCCGCCAATCCATTTGCAATCGTAGAGTGCAAGCGAGTAGGTGTCGAAGAGGGAATGAAAAAAGGCCCGCAAACAATCGAGAAAGCAAAGCAGGGCTCTTATGTTGCGCGTTCGGTTTCGTCGCTACAGAAAGTGAGATTGAGAAATGGCCAGTTCCGAGGCTTCATTGAGCAGACCGATGGGCAGCTTCGCTCTGCTCCATATCTAGATTTGCAAAGAGAGATCATAGATAAAGCATCTACTGAGTTTCCCGGATTTATCCTTACCATTGGAGTCATCAGCAATCACGGGAATTGGTTTACATCTGATAACCAGAACAAAGAGCTTCGTATATTAGCTCAGTCTTATGACTGGCTGATATTCCTTACCGATCACGGCCTATCCAAATTCATTAACCATCTGCTCCTGAACCCGTCTGATAGATTGAATCCGGCAAGGAATGCTTTTCTCCAAAGCTACTCGAGACAGAAAAAAACGAACAAATTCACAAAGGTCCAGATAGATTCAGAGGCAGATAGAACGTTACAAGAATATTTCTTGCTGCACAGTTCTGAAATCGAAGAGTGGTTTAACATCATATCGCCAGAGAATAGCAGACTTCATTCCTTGAAGAAGGACTTAGGTTGTCTTGCTAGTCATAGTTTATTGTAGAGGAGAGACACAAAATGACTGCAGGTCGGAACAATTCAGTATCACTTAGTCAACACTGGTGCACACCACCAAAGTATGTAGATGCCATTCGAGAATTCTTTGGCGGGGAGATCGCATTGGATCCATGCTCAAATGAATACTCGATTGTAAATGCTACTATCGAGTATCGTTTGCCTCACTCTGACGGTTTAGTCAAGTCATGGAATGCACCCACGGTGTTTGTGAACCCGCCTTACGGGCGAGACAGAAGGCGAGGGACTGGCATTCGGGATTGGCTTAGAAGATGCAGTGATGCCTACTCGCTGCATGGTGCTGAAGTACTTGCCTTAGTGCCGGTAGCAACGAACACTCGACACTGGAAGGACTTCGTGTTCGGCGCTGCTCATGGCGTTACATTTCTTTACGATACACGACTTCGATTTCTTGAAAATGGAAGGGATACGGGAAAAGGAGCTCCAATGTCATGCGCAATGATATACTGGGGGTCAAGATATGAGCATTTCGACAGAGTGTTCATCCGCTTTGGAGCTGTAGTAGATCTGCGACATTTACGGGGTAGGCTAATTGGAGCGCAGCAGCATTGTCCTTTGCTTGAAACCAAGGGACAACATCTGCTGCCATAGGAGCCTCTCAGACTTTCAGGAAGGTGTAGCACAGGAAAGCCTGTCAACAAGCTGTTGTCATATCGGCATCGGGGCTTCTCCAAGCTAGTGGAGTATCTCCGCGACTCCAGGCATTACCTGGCTGGTTCTATAGTTAATTCTTAAAATTGTGAGACAACCAAACACTTATTCTTCAGATTAACCACATGTCATCTTCAAGTAGTTGCTCTATATCCCACGCCCCTATGTACATGCGGTGTTAAGTGGGGTCTTGCCCAGACGATTTCTAGCATTAGGATCAGCACCTGCCTTGATGAGCAACCTTGCCAGGAATGGAACATCTCAAGCAGCGGCTCTGTACAATGAAATCAGGCTAGGTTCCAG
>RKSC01000142.1 GCA_007571085.1 Synechococcus sp. PNGco_S_binSS4 | reverse complement strand
CACATCTATAGCAATGTGCAACGGTGAGATTCGCCTATTGGCTTAGTGAGATCTTGATTGGCTTGAGTAGGGCTTTTAAGCCAAGCACACCTCGCGCTGGAACGGATTTGGCAAGAGGATGGAAATCCTTGCTTTGTGTTGCCATGGATCTTCCCGCCATTCGTGCGGCCATTTGTGGACCTGACCATAGCCAGCGGTTGCAGGCCTTGGTTGCGCTGCGGCATCACAGTGCGACTGAAGCAGAGCCAATTTTGTTGATGGCTCTGGAGAGTGAGGCATTTATCATTCGCTCCTTTGCCTGTATGGGTTTAGGACAGAAGCGGACAGAAGCTGGTTTCCAGGCCCTTCTAAAACGGGCACAGCAGGACAGTGACGCCAATGTGCGGGCAGAGGCTGCCAGTGCTCTCAGCTGGTTTGGTTTTGACCGCTGCACACCCCTATTACTGCAGCTGTTTGCCCAAGATGACCACTGGCTGGTGCGCCAAAGCATCCTTGCGGCCTTTTCTGAATGTGGAGATTTGGCTGTGCAACTGCAGCTGGTGCGCCAGGCTTTGGAGGGCCAAGACCCTACGGTACGGTGCAGCGGGCTGGAGCTGTTGGCTTTGCTTGTGGGTTCTTCCCTAGAAGTGGAAGGGGAGGCCCTGCTACTGGCAGCCAGCCATGATCCCAACTCCTGGGTTCGACGCACCGCGGCCCGGGTCCTGGGTGGTTTTCCAGGGGAAGCAGCCCGCCAAAGACGCCTTCAGCTGCGTCAGGACGAAGATTATCGTGTTGTAGCTGCCACCATGGAGTCATTGCTGGCCCTCCATGCTGATCCAGACCCAGATGGACCCCTTGATCCAGGGGGCCATGGTTAACAGGGCAAGGAATAAGGATGAAGTCTGATGGCACCAGAGCTGGTTTCCACCTAAGTTTTGAGCATCACTAGGGGTGCCACTCGCTTGGGTGGCTGAGATCACACCCTCCGAACCTGAAGCGGTTCATACCGCCGTAGGAAAGTGAGCTTGTCGTGATCCTTAGCTTCTGGTGCACTCTCTGCAGGACTTCCAATGCGCAGCACTTGGGTGGCCACCCGTCAAGGCCAAAGCAATGTGACCCAGATGTACTACGCCCGTCAGGGGCTGATGACAGAGGAAATGGCCCATGTGGCCAATCGGGAGAATCTTCCCCCTTCCTTAATTCTAGAAGAAGTGGCCCGGGGGCGGATGATCATTCCCGCCAACATCAACCACATCAACCTGGAGCCCATGGGGATTGGCATTGCAGCGCGCTGCAAGGTGAATGCCAACATTGGTGCCTCCCCCACCACCTCAGATGCACAGCAGGAGGTGGAGAAGCTGAACTTGGCTGTTCGCTACGGGGCTGACACAGTGATGGACCTCTCCACAGGGGGCGTTAACCTGGATGAGGTGCGTACAGCCATTATCCAGGCTTCACCTGTGCCCATTGGCACGGTGCCGGTTTACCAAGCCCTGGAGAGTGTCCATGGACAGGTGGAGAAGCTGGATGAGGAGGATTTTCTCCATATCATTGAAAAACATTGTCAGCAGGGTGTGGATTATCAGACAATCCATGCCGGTTTGCTCATTGAGCACTTGCCCAAAGTAAGGGGGCGTATCACTGGGATTGTGAGTCGCGGGGGCGGCATTTTGGCCCAGTGGATGCTCTATCATCACCGTCAAAACCCCCTATACACTCGGTTTGAGGATATTTGCGAGATTTTCAAACGGTATGATTGTAGCTTCTCCCTTGGCGATTCCCTACGCCCTGGCTGCCAGCATGATGCTTCTGATGCAGCCCAGCTGGCTGAACTTCACACCTTAGGAGAGCTGACGCGCCGGGCTTGGGAACATGATGTTCAGGTCATGGTTGAGGGTCCAGGCCATGTGCCCATGGACCAGATTGAATTTAACGTGCGCAAGCAGATGGAAGAGTGTGCCGAAGCTCCTTTTTATGTGTTGGGTCCATTGGTAACCGACATCGCCCCCGGTTATGACCACATAACTTCAGCCATAGGCGCAGCACTAGCCGGTTGGCATGGAACAGCCATGCTGTGCTATGTTACCCCTAAGGAGCACTTGGGCCTACCCAATGCTGAGGATGTGCGGGAAGGGCTGATTGCTTATAAAATTGCTGCCCATGCTGCAGACATTGCCCGTCACCGACCGGGAGCCCGTGATCGTGATGATGAATTAAGTCGGGCCCGCTATGCTTTTGACTGGAATCGCCAGTTTGAGCTTTCCCTAGATCCTGAGCGGGCCCGGGCCTATCACGACGAAACTCTCCCAGCTGATGTTTACAAACAGGCGGAGTTTTGCTCCATGTGTGGTCCCAAGCATTGTCCAATGCAGACCAAGATCACCGATCAGGATGTGGCCGCTTTGGAGCAGCTGCTTGCAGAGAACCAGTCTAAAGCAAAAGCTAGCCAGTGATTCAGGGCTCACAGTTCCCAAAGCCCAAGGCTTCCCTTAAGGGGGCCTTGGGATTGGCTTCCTGTGAATCAGGGGAGAGAAACCGACTTTTCGTGAAGGTCAACGTGGCGACGGTAGGCCATCTCTTTAGCACGACGGGCAGTCTCTTCCCGGTGCCGCTGCAGATAGTGGACAGTGATGATGGACATGGGTTGCACCTCCGAGTTTGTGTGGAAACAGGATGCGTTGCTTCGGGCTAAGAGAAGCCCTACTTCCGCCCGGATTCTGGGTCAACGATGGTAAAAGCGTAGCGTACGCTACCGAATTTTGACAAGGGTGGTGGGCCGAATCCTTAATAAGCTTGTGCTCAGAGATCCCTGGTCCTAAGCTTCGGTAGAGGTCTTGCTGTTACCAGCAAAATCCTCCTTGACTTACCAACAATGTCTCCCTCCTTAGTCCCTCCTAACGTCTGCAGTCCACGGTCCCACCCCTCCATGGCACCCATTCCCCGGCAACAGAGTTTGAGGGAACAGGATTTGAGGGAACAGGGTTTGACAGTGGGTGAGCTGCTGCTGATTGTGCTGGTTATTTTGGTTGCTTTGGGAGGGGCAGTTCTGGTGATCCGTAGCCAACAGCCACCCATCTCCAACGAAACAACTGTGCAACCCCAAACCCTAAATCCAGTTCCCTGACCATGGTCTTAGGCTGGAGCCTGTTGTGTTCTTCTGAACCCTGATGCACTGGGCATCCCAGAGCCATGGATCAATGCACTGATTCAAGTGTGTTGTGGTGATTAGGCATTGTTGCTGCTGTCCAATGGCTTCTAAGAGCAACAGCTGGCGTTCTGGATCCAATTCCGCTAGCACATCATCCAGCAGGAGCACTGGCGGCTCACCACTCACTTGACCCACCAACTCCACCTGGGCCATTTTTAGTGCCAGCACCACGCAGCGCTGCTGACCGGCTGAGCCATAACGACGAGCGGCCTGGCCATTGAGCTGTAACACCACGTCGTCCCGCTGGGGTCCAATGGAACAACTGCCCAGCCGCATTTCCAAATCCTGCTGGTTTGCCAATTGCTGCTCCATGGCCTCCTGCCATGTGGCCAACTCCTGAGACCCCTGGCCACAATCAGGACTTGTGGGAAGATGGGTGCCCGGGCGGTAGAGAAGACTTAGGACTTCCTTTTGACCACTGAGCCGTCTCTGCCAGCTTTGGGCCAAAGGATTGAGGCGCACCACGGCCCGTTGACGGCGACGGTGCAGCCGTGCTCCCAGGTTGGCCATTTGCTGATCGTAGGCCTTCAGAATTGCCCCCAGGTGATTGTGGTGTGTCCCCGCACGGTTTTGCCGCAGCAAGCTGGAGCGCTGGCGCAGCAGCCTGGTGTAACGGGAGAGGAGTTCCCCATAGATGGGCTCCAACTGCAAGACCACCCGATCCAGCCATTGGCGCCGTAGCACTGGCTCACCACGCACCAGAGCAAGGTCCAAGCCACTAAAGCCAACACAACGGAGTGACCCCAGTAAATCCATCTGCCGGCCCAGACGCTGCTGGTTCCGCCACCCCTGGCGCCCCCCTCGCTGGCGCAGATGGAGGCCAATGTGTTCCAGTCCCTCGGTCCCCACCCAACCATGGATCCAGCTGTGGTGCTGGCCCAATTGGATCACGTCAGCGTCGGTGGCAGTTCGATGAGAACGGAGGCTACCCAACAACTCCACCGCTTCAAGAATGTTGGACTTCCCTGCCCCATTGGCTCCCACAAAAATAACCCGTTTGGCCTCCACCTCCACCACAGCTTTCCCATAGCTGCGAAAATGCTGGAGTTCTAGCCTACACAGGGGAGCCATAGTAGATTACCATCATGGTCACGGGCATGTAGCTCAGCTGGATAGAGCGTCAGATTCCGGTTCTGAAAGCCGAGGGTTCGAGTCCTTCCATGCCCGCCTTCTCCCCAGTTCTACTAGCTCTAGTTCTACTAGCTCTAGTTCTGTGGGAAACCTTCCCCCCCAAGCTGCAGCTCCATGGCCCGAATCCCATTGGGAGATTCCAGAAAACCAAAGCGCTCCAGTTCTGCCACATCCTCCGCTGCGCTCATCATGGAAATGCTGCACCCTGGCAAATCCCGCCGCAGCCGCAACAGCATGGATCCCATGAGCAGGTGGATGTAGTGGCCCCTAGGCTGGATCTGCTTCAGCAGGCATAGGTCCCACAGGTTCACATTCAGGGACTTGTCACTGGTGGCCCGCACCATACCCACCAGCTGGTGGCCGCTCCCTTGAGGAGAAGGACACCAAAGGCTCACCAGCAGATCACTGCGCTCCAGCGCTAAAGCCACCCGCTCCGTGCTGCGCCTGGGCTGCCCACAGGCCTGCAGCAGCTGATTCACAGCGGCGGCATCAGGGCGATCTGGGTCCTGTAACAACAGCCAGCCTTTTGGAAGGGTGACAGCTGCAGCTGGAATAGCCATTCTCCCCTCAGCCAGTGTTGCGCATCCCTGCAGCGATGCCATTGATTGTCAGCAGAGCACCCCGCAACAGTTCGCTGCGGCTGTAGGTGTGTTCCTTGTCTTCACCATCTTGCAGTGGCGGCTGGCGCACCTGCTCCCGCAACCGACGGAGGAGGGCCACCTGAATAAAACCCAGGGGCACGATTGTGCAATTTCTCAGCTCCACAGACAGCTTAAGGCCCTGGTCTTCTTCCAGGAGCTCACTATGGCCAGCCACCTTCAGAACCAGAGAGCGGGTCAGTTCATATTCCTGGAGAATGCGAGAAAAGATAGCGCCAAAGGCTTCCCGGTTCTGCTCACTACTGAGGGAGTTCATATAGTGCTCTGCCAACTGCAGGTCCACCTTGGCCAGTGTCATTTCCACATTGGAAATGAGGGTGCGCAAAAAGGGCCAGCGGCCATAGAGCTCCTGGAGGATCTCCAGCTGCTCAGGGTTGTCCTGAAGTTCCTGGTTTAGGGCAAAGCCCACCCCATACCAGCTGGGCAGCAGAAAACGGCTCTGGGTCCAACCAAATACCCAGGGAATGGCCCGCAAACTGGAAAGGTCTTTGTTTCCACCCCGTCGCCGGGCAGGACGGGAGGAGATTTGCAACATGGAAATCTCTTCAATGGGTGTCACCTGCTGGAAAAAGGGCACCAGATTAGGATTTTCATGAACCAGGGCCCGATAGTGGCTTCGAGACCGCTGGGCCATGCGACTCATCAGCTCATTCCATTTGCGGTTTTCCCCCAGGCGAGACCCCAGTAGGCTGTTCTGGATCACCGCAGAAATGACAGTTTCCAGGTTGTAAAGGGCCAGCTCTGGCAAGGCATACTTGGATGCCAATACCTCTCCCTGCTCAGTAATCTTGATGCGCCCCTCCAAGGTGCCGCCCGGCTGGGCCAGGATGGCCTGATAGGCGGGTCCCCCCCCACGACCAACGGAACCGCCCCGGCCGTGGAAGAGACGCAAGCAGATCCCATGACTATGGGCCAAAGCGGCCAGGGCATGTTGAGCGCGATGGATTTCCCAGTTGCTGGAGAGGAAGCCGGAATCTTTGTTGCTATCGGAGTAGCCCAGCATGATCTCCTGCAGCAGTAGCCCTTGCTCTGACTGCTGATCACAGTGCTCTAGCAGTCCTCTATAGGTGTCTCTGCTCCAGAGCCCTTCCATCACCTGAGGGGCCCGCTGCAGGTCCTCCACCGTCTCAAACAGGGGAATCACCAGGAGGGATGCCTGACCATCTGGGGCACTCACCAGCCCAGCCTCCTTGGCCAGCACCATCACCTCCAAAACATCGGAGACACTTGTACACATGGAGATGATGTAGGTGCGGCAGGCCCGCTCCCCAAACTCCAACTGGAGCCGCTTGAGCATGCGGAACACATCAAGTGTCTCCCGGGTGCTTTCCTTCCAGACCACTGCGGGAGGCACCAGGGGTCGGCGAGTCTGCAGCTCCGCCAGCAGCCATTGCACCCGCTCCTCTTCCCCCATGCTGTGGTAGGCGGGCAGTTGTAGAAAACCGGTGATCTCATCAAGAGCATCGCTGTGGCGGCTGCTCTCCTGTCGCAGATCTAATGCAGCCAGTGAGAAGCCAAAGCTGCTCACCTGGGTGAGGAGGGACTCTAAACCTGTATTGCTCAAACCAGCGTGGAGAAGGCTATTCCGCAGCAACTCCAGATCCTGGCGGAAATCCATGTAGCAGCCATAGTGCAGTGGGCCGGTCAGGTCCTGGCTGAAGGAGGAGAGACTGGTGGTGTCTTGAGGCTGGGGCTGGGGCAAGGGGGAATCCCATCCGGACTCATCCAGTGCTTTGTTGCGAGCATGGGTCCGACGGAGCCGCTCCAGGATGTAGCTGAGCTTAAGGCGATAGGGCTCTAGGCGGTAACGGGCTGCCAGCCGTTCATAGGTTGCTGGGAAGCGCAGCCGATCCAACTCCAAAGATTCCAGCAGCTCGCTGCTCACATGGCTCCACTGCATGGAGAGGGAGAGCTCCGTGCGCAGAGTCTCCACCGCACCCAGATAGCGCTCCAACATGAGCTGACGCTGGTAACAGGCCGTTCTCCAGGTCACATCTGATGTGACGGAGGGATTGCCATCCCGATCCGCCCCCACCCAGGAGCCAAAAGTGATGGTGGCCTCACGGTGGATTTCCACATCCGGGTAGCTGCGCCCCAGCACACGACGCAATCGCCCATTCACCTGGGGCAGGGCATCAAAGAGCACCTCCTGAAAATAGTGGAGGGCGTAGTCCACCTCGTCTAGGACCGACGGCTTGAATTGATGGAGCTCATCGGTGCACCACCAGAGGCGGATTTCCTGTTCAAGCTGGCGACGAATTAACTCCTGATCCTCAATATGACCAGCCCGCTGGTGTTGTGTCAACAGTTCGGCCACCAGCCGCTGTTTATGACGCACGGTATGACGCACAATCTCCGTTGGATGGGCAGTGAACACCAAGCGGATGTCCAGATTATTGAGCAGGTTCTCCAGCTGGCCTGGCGGCACATTCAGGCACCGCAAACGACGAAACAGGGTGCGCAGAGTGACGGGAGCTGAGCCCAGGGGCAATGGTGGGGCAAAGGGGTTCTCCACAAGGGGCCCCTGGGTGTAGGCAGCCTGAATGGAGGACCGGTAGCGGTCCTCTTCGATCTGCTGCTCAATGATGTTGACCAGCTGGAAATACAAGGAGAAGGCCCGAGCCGCCACAATGGCCTCCCTCAGGTCCATGGTGCAGACCAGGTCCACAATGGCGTCTGAGCTGCCGGTCTCAAAGCAGAGTCGCTTGAGGTGGGTCAAGCGGGACGCCACCTCCTGGTCACATTCATGGTTGAGAACACTATGCCAGAGCTCTTCAATGAGCCCCAGGCGTTCCTGCAATAGGCGGGATGTGTCCAGCCTCGTTGCAACAGCTTGGCCTACACCGTGGAAGTTGCTGTGGGACGTCTTAGGCGCCAGGGTCATGGTGCAGCAAGCGAGGTGATAGGCGCAAAACAGGCTGTTTTGAGGGTTCCTTCACGAATGTGCTGGCCCAGTTCATACTCACGCCATTCCATTGCTGCAATGTCTCGCCTGAGAATGGAGCGGATGGACTCTCCCTCCCCATGGGAGCGCAGCCAGCGCATAGAGCGGTTCCCTTCCCTCAAGATACTGTGCAATGGCTGGAGCCATGGCTCCAGATCAAGAAACTCAGCCATGGCCTGCACATCATTGAGGGATTGGCTCAGCCACTGGGCAGCGGTCAGCACCCGGCCATCACGCCAGTGGCGAAGTTGGGCTCTGAGGGACTGCTGGGCAGCAGCTTGATCATTGTGGTCAGCCAGTGCCCCAAGAGCATGGGCATCCATGGTGCTGGCCCTCAGGGGATCATGGCCTTCAGGGTCTGCCAACAGCTGGAGCAGCCGCAGTTCACAAAAGCTGGCAACAGCCAAAAGTTCTAGGGGATCATCCAGCAGGTCGCAGATGCGCACTTCCACCCGGTTCACCTCATAGGGGCGACGGTTGCCATTGGGGCGCACAGAACACCAAAGGTGGCGCACATTGTGCATGTTTCCTTCCTGTAGCTGTTGCTCCATCCACTGGACGTAATGGCCATGGCTACGGAAAAAAGGCACCCAGGTGGGGGTGATGGGGAATTGGCGCCAGCGTTGGGAGTGGACACCGGTGGCCTTGCCATCCAGGAAGGGGGAAGAGGCACTAAGGGCCAGCAATAGGGCCCCTTCACAGCGCATCAGCCGACAAGCTGCCATGAGCTGTTCTGGATCCCCAATCCCAAAGTTCAGATGAACACTAGCTGTGGTTACACGGGTGCCATAGGAGCGCTCAATGAAGCTGTGGTAAGCATTGGTGGGATTGGACCGCTCAAATGTTCCACTGTTTCCCAGGCTGAGGCAGCTGCCAGGCAGGAGGGTGAGATCCCGGTTCTGCAGCCAGGTGCGTAGCCTGTGGCGCGGCCCTAGAAGCAGGCCCAGTTGCTGGTAGTACTCAGCAGCGGGGGGCGTTGCATATTCCAGGTTGCGGCGATCAGGCTCCACCATGAAGCCGGGCAGGGCCCCAGCAGCCTCATTGGCACAGCCCACAATGGTGCCGTCAGGGCGACCCGTGAACATTTCCACCTCAAAGCCCTTCAGCAATAGGGAGGGCTTCATGGCTGGTTGACCTCCAGGCAGCTGAGAGCCCTCAGCATTCCACGGGCCTTGTTCAGGGTTTCTTCATATTCCAAGGGGGGCAAAGACTCCCAGACCACTCCCGCACCAGCTTGCACGGAGACCTTCCACTGGCCTGGCCCTTGGGGTTGAGCTAGAAGCGTACGGATGGTGATGGCCATGTTGAGGGTGCCTTGCAGATCCATGGAGCCATAGACCCCGGAATAGGGTCCACGACGATCTGGCTCCAGGGCATGAATTAACTGCATGGCTCGAATTTTTGGTGCGCCGCTAACGGTCCCTGCAGGGAAGCAGGCCACCAAAACATCCAAAGGATCACAGGTCTCCTTCAGCTGACCATGCACTTCCGAGACAAGGTGCATCACGTGAGAGTAGCGCTCAATCACCATCAGATCCTTTAGCTGAACGGTGCCTGGTTGGCAAACCCGACCCAAATCATTGCGGGCCAGGTCCACAAGCATGACGTGCTCGGACCGTTCTTTGGGGTCTGCCAGTAACTCCTCAGCCAGTGCCCGGTCCATGGCAGGATCGGCGCTGCGCCGTCGGGTGCCGGCAATGGGACGCAAGGTGGCTAGCCGTTGCTTATTGTCCAGTGGCTCCACCTTGACCATCACCTCTGGACTGGACCCAATCAACTGCCAGTTGCCAAAGTTGAAATAGGCCATATAAGGACTGGGATTCACCAGCCGCAGGCTGCGGTAGATGGCAAAAGGCTCATGGGGGAGGGTTGCCTCTAGGCGTTGGCTAAGCACCAGTTGGAACACATCCCCAGCCATGATGTGCTGCCGAGCCTGGTCCACGGCAGCTTCAAAATTGCCCCGGCTGCGGTTGGTGCTGGTGGGGATTTGCTGGAGTGCCCTCTCTTGCCAGGCCAGGGTCTGGGCCGGGCTTGGGCTCAACATGCACTGCTGCAAACGCTGAAGCCGAAACCGGGCCTCCCCTAGGGCTTGCTCAGGATCCGGTTGGTCCTGTAGGTTGATGTAGGAAACAGCTGTCAGAATCCGACGGGCCTGATCAAAGAGGAGCAGGTGGTCACAAAGCATCCACAGACCATCAGGCATGTCCCCCTCAGACCCTCCATGGACAGGCACAGTGGGTTCAATCCAGTGGATCAGCTCATAGCCCCACATGCCAAAAAGCTGTCCCAGGGCTGGACAGCCAGGAACGGAGCTGGTGCGGTAGGGCTGAATACGGTGCCGCAGCTGATCTAGGGGATTGCCGGTGTACACCTCACAGCGACCATCCCGCCAGCGCTGGGTGCTTTGGTTGCCACGGCTTTCAAAAACCCAAAGGGGATAGGTAGCCACCACACTCCAGCGCCCCACATTGATGCCCCCATCAACAGACTCAAGAAGAACCCCATAGGGACTACCGGAGCTGATGCGCAGCCATGTGGAGACAGGGGTATCCAGATCAGCAGACCAGCATGTCCATATGGGGATAAAATTTTCCCCTTGGCTGGCCCGCTGTCTGAGGTCTTCTAAACTAACCACGCGCCCGAAGCTCTCCTGACGAGCTGGGCAGCACCCCTTCAGTCGTAGACCTTCTTATGGGTGAACTTGATGGTGGCAGGGTTGACATTGCTGCCGATGGAGCGGGAGTTGTGGTTAACCATAGGACGGCCCGGGTTCACCTTCTCAGGGAACACCCCATCCTTAGGATGGAGGTACTCAGTGTCTCCCCCGGGGAAGAGGCGATAAATCTTGTAGTCGGTGATTTTAGGCTTGAAGGAGGTGCGCAGCTGGGTACCTAGGGCCAGGCACTGCTCCTTGCGGGCGAAATACATGATGTTCTCGCCACTATGCATACGGGCAGCTCCCCCTGTGGGCAACTCAAAAGTCTGCTCCGTTGTACTGCTCCAGGTGATGGCGTACTTCTCTTCAGTTTCAGCAGCATCTAGTAGGCCGCCTGTACTGCCCACGTAGGCCGGAACTTGGCCGTTGAGCACCTCTGACATGGGGGGAAGGGGTTGTGAGACGTGGCCACAGCCTACCAGCAGGGCACCAGGGCTTTCCCCCAAGTGTAAATGCCTCGTCACAGCCTGTTGCCTGTTGGTCCTTGGCCCATACCCCAGCAGCCCACTAGGCCAGGGGGAAAAACATGGTTAGCTGCTGGTCACCTCGCTCAGCCATGCGTCCTCCCAAGCTGTTGAAGAGCTGTCGAATGGCTGAACGGCTGAGGTGAAGGTGGCCTGTCTCTGGTTTCCAGGTGAGCACAGCACCCAGGTGGGATTCTTCAGGGTCTGCCCTGGTCTGTTGACCATCACCCCGCAGCTGCAAACGCAATTTCCCACCAGCCTGGGTGAGAATTACACGTAGTGTGGTTCCCGGAAGCAGCCCGTGGCCAAAGTGCTCCACCACACCAGCCAGCATGGGCTCCAGTAGCATGAGGTCACTCATAATTTCTGGCAGGGGCTGCTCCAACTCCAACTGCAACTGCAGACCAAAGCGCTCCAGCTGTTGCTGCCACCGACCGTGCTGCTGCTCAACAAGCTTGGCCAGATCCGTACGGGCCAGTAACCGTTGCACCTGGGGTTGGCGCTGCAGCTCTGCAGCATGAAAGATCAGGCCAAAGCGGTCAATTTGCTCAGTGCACTCCGTGTCAATTTGAGCCAGCTGCTGTTGCACATCCTCCCCCAGATCAGAGCGGCGCAGGAGGAAGCGGCTCAGAACACGGATGGTGGCTAGGGGTGTGCGGATACCGTGGGAAAGGGCTTCCAGCAGCTCCAGCTCCGTACTGGTTCGATCAACTTCCATGGTCTCAGAGCCCATGGGACTGGTGGAAGCCACAGGAGCTGCCACCACTGTGAGGCTGGGGGGCATGGCCGCAAGATGGCAGGCCAAGGCAGACCAGAAACGCCGCTCACTGCCCAGGTTGTCCGTCGGTGTCACTGTGTCCAGCCTACCTAAGGCATCACGGAGCCCTAACCCATGGAGAGGACTCTCCTGGAGAAGGCGCTGTTCCAGAAGCTGCACAGCCTGGGACACCACAGCCCTCTCAAAACACACCAAGAGCTGATGTTGGCCTGCCATGTTGCGCAGGGCCACAGCCAGTTGCACCCTATGGGTGACCAGAATCAGAAAGGAATCATGACCATCCTCTGGCTGTAGGTTCAGGGAGCACCAGTGGTTGGCCTCAGCTGTGCACTGGCCGGGTAAGAGGTTTAGCTCCGATGACCAGTAGGACCATGGTTCTGCCATCCACACCCACCCCTGGAGCCCTTGTAGCAGGTTGGGCTCATAGAGGGCTGGTAGGGGTGCTGCCAGCCAGACACCTGCTTCCCCCAGCAAATCCCATAGGTCGTTCTGGATCACCTCTAGGGCTGCCCACCATTGGCGACGTCCCCCTTCCTCTGTGCTGAGGCTGCCACTCCAGTGGCGCCAGAGTATTTCCTGGACTGCTTGCAAGCTGGGCTGGATCACTAGGAGCGGAAGCGAGGCTGGCGACAGCGGCGCTCCACTGCAGCCACAAGACCAAGACCAAGACAGTTCATCAGCAGGGCAGAACGGCCATAGCTCATGAATGGCAGGGGAATCCCCGTAATGGGACCTAAGCCCGTGGTCATAAAAACATTCACCACCACTTGAAATATCACCATGGACAAGATGCCAATCACCAAGAGAGACTCAAAATCTGTTTTGGCTTCTGCAGCAATTTTGAGTAGTCGCCAACTCCAAATGGCAAATCCTAGGATCACCAAAAAACACCCCATTAAGCCCAATTCCTCCCCCAGAGCACTGAAGATGAAATCCGTATGTTGCTCTGGAATAAACTGGAGTCGGGTGAGCTGCCCTTGGAGCAGGCCAGTGCCTAAAAAGCGGCCGGAGCCAATGCCCACAATACTCTGAATAAGGTGGTAGCCGCCGCCTAGGGGATCCATGGAAGGATTCAGAAACAACAGCAGCCGATCCCGCTGGTAGTCTTTGAGGCCATGTTCCCAGAGCCAAGGCGCAGATAGGGATAGGGCCACCAAACCTCCCGCTGTTAGCACACCACTAATCCAGCGCCACGGTAGGGAGCACCAGGCCATGGTCACCATGGCGGCAATCCAAATGATTTGGGCCACCAGAAAGATGCCCTGCTGACCCGCCTGGTAAAGGTTACTCAGCAAGGCGGTGGGCAGGGGAGAGAGCAGCACCAGCAACCACTGCCAAGGCATGGTTGACCAATAGAGCATGCCCACAAGCACAGCACCAAACACCAGGGATGTGCCTAGATCTGGCTGGATCAGCACCAAGGCCCACGGCACCAGAATCACACCAAAGGGCCGCAAGAGTCCCAGGGGCGTCTTTATGGGAAACCTATCTAAAATGGCTGCTCCCAAAATAATGGTGGAAAGTTTGGCAAACTCCGATGGCTGCACCTGAAACGGACCCACTGCCAGCCAACGTTGAGCACCCAGGGCCTCCGTGCCCACAAGATTCACTGCCAGAAGCGCCCCAATGGTGCCCACCAGGAGCAGGGCAAGCAGAAGGGCAGATGGTCCCCACAAACCATGGCCAGGCTGCCACTGCTCCTGCTGATAACTGCGCAATGACCAAATTTCTGGGGAGATTTGAGATAGGCCCATGGCCAGCACCAGGCCCACAATTCCTGTTGCCCAATGGTCTAGCCAGAGCCCATCCACACCCACCAGCTTGAGAATGATCAAAGTGGCACTCACCCCGCTGAAGAACACCGGGGGGAAACTCAGGATGTGGGTGATCCTGCTTTTGGCTCCTGAGGGCTGATGGGACAAGCCAAGGCCGTGGCTAAGGATGATGGATAGGCGGTGCCACGGTAGACCGGTGCGGAAAGATACCAGAAGCAGAACTGCCAGTAGTGTGGCCCCTGTGGTCCCTTGGCCTAGCCAGAGCCCATCACCGCTCACCTGACGTTGGGTGCTGGCAATGAGCAGTCCAGAGACACCGATCAATGCCACCGGCACACCCCAGAGGATCAAATCAAACTGAGGTGTCAGGTCCTGTTCTTGATAACGGCTAGAAAACCGGCTGGATCTGTGACGTGCAAGCAGACCCATGGCACTACCAACGGGTCATCAGACGATTGCGGAGTTGCTGGGCCAATGCATTTAGGGCCACTCCAGCGGGAGAATCTGGTTGGGAAAGCACCAGGGGCTTGCCCCTGTCTCCGTCCTCCACTCCTTGCATTTGCAAAGGCAGTTGGGCCAAGAGGGGCACCTGGGCCTCCCCTGCCAGCTGGGCACCACCGCCTTCACCAAAGAGAGCGTAGCGTTTATTAGGCTGATCCGGCGGTATAAACCAGCTCATGTTCTCCACCACCCCTAGAATGGGCACCTGCAGCTGTTGAAACATGGCCAAGCCGCGGCGAGAATCAGCCAAGGCTACCTGTTGAGGTGTGGTGACAATCACCACCCCCTCCATGGGCACCGATTGGGCAAGAGACAGCTGGGCATCTCCTGTACCGGGTGGTAAATCCACCACCAGCACATCCCGTTCTCCCCACACCACTTGATAGAGAAACTGGCGCATCACCCCATTGAGCATGGGACCTCGCCAGATCACAGGTTGTCCTGGATTGATTAGCAACCCCATGGAGACCATGGCAATACCGCAGCTTTCTAGGGGAATAAGAAGCTGCTGGCCCTGTTTCTCCACGGTCTCAGGGGTTCTATGGCTCAATCCAAGCATGATGGGGGTATTGGGTCCATAGATGTCTGCATCCAGTAGTCCAACCCGCAGACCAGTGGTGGCCAGGGCGCAAGCTAGATTCACGGCGACAGTACTTTTGCCCACCCTCCACAATGGGTAAATAGCTAGGCAGAAATCCCTGACCACAAGCTTGGGCCAGCTGGAACAAGTCCTCCCAGCCATGGGGAATGGGGCCCACTTCAC
>RKSC01000014.1 GCA_007571085.1 Synechococcus sp. PNGco_S_binSS4 | reverse complement strand
TGGTGTCCAGTCATCCTTATCTCTAGCATTGAGATCAGCACCAGCGTTGATGAGAACCTTTGCTACTTCTGCATGTCCTCTACCGGCTGCACAGTACAGTGGTGTTACCCGTGTTTTATTATCTCTAGCATTGAGATCAGCCCCAGCATTGATGAGGATCTTTGCTACTTCTGCATGTCCTCTATCGGCTGCCAAATGTAGTGGTGTCAAGCGGTCCTTGTCTTTGGCATTAAGCTTCGCACCAGCATTGATGAGGGCACGCACCACATGGGGATAACCACGGTCTGCTGCCTTGTGCAATGGTGTCTGTTCAAAAGCTTTGTCTGTGCCATGAAGATAAACGCCAGCATTGATGAGAACCTTCACCACCTCTTGGTGCCCACCACTAGCTGCTAAATGTAACGGTGTCATCCCCTCCTCATCTGCAGCATTAAGGTTAGCACCAGTCTCCATGAAGACCTTTACTGCTTCTCCATGTCCTGCAGCAACCGCCAAGTGCAACGGGGTCTGGCCACCCTTGGCTATGGCACCAAGATCTGCCCCGGCATTGATCAGGCTTCTCACTATTGCTGACTCCCCTTTTCCAGCAGCTGCGTGCAGTGGTTGTGTGCCATCATCATCTGTAATACTGAGCTTTGCACCAGCATTGATAAGAGCTTTGGCCACTTCCAAGTGCTCAAGAAAAATTGCTACATAGAGTGGTGTCAGGTTATCCTTCCCCGTCTCATTCAGATCAGCACCAGCTTCGATGAGCAGCTTTGCAACTTCTCCTTGCCCTTGACTAGCAGCCACGTGCAGTGGTGTTTGGCCATCCTGACTTTTTGTATTCAGATTAGCACCGGCTTCAATGAGCAGCTTTGCAACTTCTCCTTGCCCTTGACTAGCAGCCACGTGCAGTGGTGTTTGGCCATCTTTGTTTGTAGTATTAGGATCAAGACCTGCCCCAATCAGAACCTTGACTAGGGACGGTGCCCCCCCAGCTGCTCTGTGCAATGGTGTCAAGCCATGGTGCAAGAATAATGACCCTAGGAATACCAGTACAAAGCAGCCCATAATTAGGGAGAGCGGTAGGCCCAGCACGGTGTATACCAAGACCAAAAGCCCTGCCGTGATGGACCCTGTGGTGATGGACAACCTGTGCTTGCCCATCCATGTCTTCCCTCTGGGTTTTGGTTGGCCACTCCCCAATGTGGTGGCTTGGTGTTTGCCCCTGGACATTAATCAGTCATTCAGCAATCAGGATTTATCAGCTTACAGCAACTTTACCAACCAAGCCAACCAATGTCCCCACTCTTGTCGCCACTGCTCAGCTCCCTGCCCGCCGGCCTTGCCATGGGAGAACACCCTAATAGGAAAAGCTGTGGAGAAGCAGGACTGCAGGGCCTCATCCATCTCCGCTGCTGGGACATTACTAGGGAGGTTTGGCACGGTTAGGGTCTTAGGGGCACCCATTAGTAGGTCTGGGGGCAGGGGAAATTCCAGTGCCCAGGCCATGGTGGGTGGCCTTGCCAGGTTTGATCCTGTTGCCAGGTTTTAGACCAATCCACCAGATCAGGAGTTGTCTAGCCCTGTAGGAGGGCCATGGCCTCTGACCAAGACCCTGGCCAAGACAGATCCTGCTGGAAAAAGAGGGCCAGCTCCTGCCCAACGGGTTTTCTAGGCCCCATGGTGTTGCGGCGCCCTGCAGACGGGTGGGAAGCCGGTGCTGCTGAGCTACTTACCTGTATAGTTTCAGTTATCCAGCCTATTCCTACTAAGGCATGGCACTCTCTAGGACCAGGCAATGTTCCCAAGGCACACAGTGCGGCAGCGGCTTGAAAGCCGGGTTGACCAAGCTAAAGGTGAGGTGCTGCTGCGCCGTGACCTGAAAGACCTGGGTAGCCCATCTCATTGAGTCGTGCCCTGGAGCAACTGGTGGCCCATGGCAAACTGGTGCCCATTGGTCATGGGGTTTATGGCAAGGCCATGCCGGCTCCCCCATCCCGTCAGCCAATCCCCAGGCAGCCCCTCCAGGTTTTGGCTGCGGAAACATTTAACCTTCTAGCCTATCCATGGCAACATGGTGAGGCCCAGGGGTTGTACAATGCTGGCTTGACAACTCAGGTGCCTTGGCGAACCACCTTTGACACAGGCCCTCGCCGGATTAGCCGGTGGCTCCAAGTAGGTAGGCGTGTAGTAAAATATGAAAACGATTTCCAGAACCGCTGAAAACAACCCAACAAGTTCTCCATTTCCTGGGGAGCTGCTGCTGTAATTAGTTCTCCGCTAGCTTCTCTAAGCTTCAGGCACATAACGCCTGGTCAGGCAGGAATCCCATCTTGCCTTGGTGCCATCCCTTGTTGCCCTGCCCCATGGGGAAGCAATTAGGCTGGTCCTTGCTGGCTTCTCTATGATGTCCTCCTCCATGGTCTGGGCTCTGTAATTGCCTAAAAACAAGTCTGGGCTTACCCAGCCCTTGTGGGCAGTCCTTATGCTAGGTTACCATTGTGTATCACCACTACAGGATTACCATGAATGTTCCGCAACCCCCTTGCCTGGCTGAGTTGGGTTTACCTGTTGTTGTCCTGGTGCCTGGTGGCAACCTTTACATGGGGGTGATTGTCTCTGATGGCTGACAACTCAGGGATCGAGTGGACGGATGCAACCTGGAATCCAGTGACAGGATGCACAAAGGTCACGCGAGGGTGTGATCATTGCTATGCGGAACGCTTTGCTGAGCGTTGGCGGGGCGTTAAGGGGCATCCTTACGAGTATGGCTTTGACCTTCGTCTATGGGAGTCACGACTAGATCAGCCAGAACGCTGGCGCAGGCCACGGATGATCTTTGTCAATTCCATGGGGGACCTCTTTCACAAAGATATACCCAGAGTATTTATCGACAAGGTCTTTGGCCAGATGGAAGCTGTGGACCGCCATACCTATCAAGTTCTGACAAAACGCAGCGTGCGCCTGCGGGATTACCTGAAGGCTAGATATGCTGATCACCCTGGACCACCGCACATCTGGTGTGGTGTCTCGGTTGAAGATGACACGGTGCGGACACGTATTGACCATCTTCGCATGGCCCCTGTTGCCATTCGCTTCCTTTCACTTGAACCGCTTTTGGGGCCGCTTACCAAGCTTGACCTGGAAGGCATATCCTGGGTCATTGTCGGCGGTGAGAGTGGTCCCCATGCTCGTCAGCTGGAATCGGAGTGGGTTCTCCAGATCCGCGATCAATGTGCAGATGCAGACGTGCCCTTTTTCTTCAAGCAGTGGGGTGGACGCACACCCAAGGCCGGCGGCCGCCAGCTGGAGGGAGTGGAGTACAATAACATGCCAAAGCATCTCCTGAAGAGTCATGGCATCCTTTCAGTGGCATCCTGATGAGCAACCTCCGCAAATCGAATCCCATAGCAAAGCTAAGTTGGAGGTGTTGCGGGCTTATCTACGTCGCTACTTTGAGCGACTGACCATGGACCCCAGGCGAGAGGAACTTAAGCTTGACTTGGTGGATGGCTTTGCAGGTGGGGGGACTTTTCAAGACCACCATAAGGTCCTGTCAGGATCACCGCTGCTGATGCTTGAGGAGGCAAGGGCAGCAGAAGATCGGATAAACAGAGGCCGCAGAAAACCATTGAAAATGAATTGCAAATTCTATTTTATTGACAAGGAGAAGTCTCATACAGACCATCTTCGCAAGGTATTGACAGAGCGTGATTATGAAATTGATGATAAGATAATCAGTGTACAAACTGGTCTTTTCAAAGATAAAGTGAAGAATGTTATCCAATCAATTCGTAGAAGACAGCCTCGTGCTGGTCGTGCAATTTTTCTTCTTGACCAAACTGGTTTTTCTCAAGTTGAACTGGAGCTTGTTCATTACATATTTAACGAATTAGCGACAGCAGAGGTCATGCTCACATTTGCTGCGGATGCTCTTATCAATCACCTGGCAGAAACTCCTAAAATGATCAAAATGGTTAAGCCAATAGACCTATCTGAGTCAGATATTCATGAGATAATCAGAAATCGTAATAGCCATGGTGGCAGAGCTCTTATTCAAAGAACATTGTGTGATCATATACTTAATGTCACCCAAGCGTCATATTATACACCTTTCTTTCTTCGCCCTAGACAGTCTCGTCGTGCATTGTGGTTTATCCATCTCTCCAAGCATCCTACAGCACGTGACGTTATGATTCAGCAACATTGGGATATTCAAAATAGATTTGAACATTATGGTACTGGCGGCTTTGATATGCTTGGATGGGATGCATTAAAAGAATCTGAGACGCTTCCTCTGTTCCATTTCGGCAAACTTGATGAAGAGGAAATGCAAAGACAGCTTCTAGATTCACTGCCAGAAAAGTTATTTAGACTGGCTGAAGAGGAGCCGGTAAATGTAGATGCAATACATCATCACTTTGCCAATCAAACAGCTGCACGTTTTGCTGACCTGGACAAGACTATTCTTCAACTAGTCCAGGAAGGTGAATTTGATATTCTAGGACCAGACGGGAAAGCTCGGTCAAAGTCAGTAAGGATTCTAAGGTCTAAGGATCGTGTTAGACTTCCTTCTAATCCACTGCTTCCGGGACTCCCTCGACGGTGGTAAAGTCTAGATGACTTGACCCACTTGAGTCACCACCACAGATCCCACGGTTTGGATAGGAGTGGGTGCTAACTGTCAAGCCACAGCTCACAGCTGGCCACAATCCCTACCTCTGAAGCTAGAGAGCCTTGGACAACTAGCCATGCCAACGGCTTGACCACTATTATGCAGGGGCACTCCCTAGGTACTATACCAGCAGCAGCTGAGGCGCTCCTTGTCCCCTAACCAAAGTCAGAATGAACAAAGTGGGCATAGCTGCACTAGCCACAAAAGAGTTAGAAGGCAGTACTGCTACAGCACCAAAATACCGCCTGCTCCACACCACCTTGGAGTACTGGTGGAGATCACCTGAAAGGCCATTTCCTAGGATCGAAGCAGTACCATCAGCTCAGGTAGGAGAGCGGCAAAGGCGCGGCCCCGGTGGCCGTGGCGGTGTTTTTGGGCCGGTGTCATCTGGGCAAAGCTAAGGCCCACTGACGGCACCCAGAAGAGGGGGTCATAGCCAAAGCCACCTTCTCCCATGGGGGCTTCCAGAATTTCCCCTTTGCTGATCCCCTGGCAGGTGATGGCAATGGAACCATCAGGACGGGCCAGGGCCAGGGCCGAGATAAACTGGGCGCGGCGGTTCTGAACGTGGGCCAACTCCCCCAGGAGCCGCTGTAGACGTTGGCCATTGCTGGGGGCATAGCGGGCGGAGTGAATCCCCGGTCGTCCACCTAGGGCATCCACACAGAGCCCGGAATCATCTGCCAAGGCCCATTCACCAGTGAAACGGGCCACAGCTGTGGCTTTCAAGCGGGCATTGGCAAGAAAGTCGTTGCCGGTTTCCTCCACCACAATGGCCCTGGGCTGGCCACGCACCTCAATGGCTTGAGCAGGTAGGGCCTCGTGCAATAACTGACGGAACTCAGCCAGCTTTCCCCTGTTGCTGCTGGCAATGACAAGGGCAGAAATGGTCATTTGGGTTGTAGTCTATGGCTTGGTTTAAGTCATAACCAGTGAAAATGAAACCATGGGCTCAGCCT
>RKSC01000140.1 GCA_007571085.1 Synechococcus sp. PNGco_S_binSS4 | reverse complement strand
ATCCAACCCGGCCCATTCGCCCTTGTAGCTCAGCGGTAGAGCACTCCCTTGGTAAGGGAGAGGTCACGAGTTCAAGTCTCGTCAAGGGCTTTAACAACATCTGATTCCTTTGACTTCCTCTCCAACGCCCCAGAGATCCTTTCTGCGCCGCCACCTGGGTCCTAGTGGTGAGCAGCAGCAGCAGATGCTCCAGGCGTTGGGCCTCCCTACCATGGAGAGGCTGCTGGAGGAGGCCATTCCCGCCAGTATCCGCCTCCTTCCAGAGCAAAGAGCCCGCAGCTTGCCACCAGCAGTAAGTGAGCATCAGGCCCTAGCTGAGCTGGAGGCGATCATGGGTCAAAATCGCATCAGCCGCAGCCTCATTGGCTTGGGTTACTACGGGGCAGTGATGCCGGCCGTTGTGCGTCGCCATGTTTTGGAGAATCCCGCCTGGATAACTGCTTACACCCCCTATCAGTCAGAAATTGCCCAGGGTCGGCTGGAGGCCCTACTGAATTTCCAAACCCTCATCAGTGAACTCACTGGCCTACCGGTGGCCAATGCCTCCTTGCTGGATGAGGCCACAGCGGCAGCAGAGGCCATGGGTTTGAGCTTTGCGGTGCGCAAGCAACGGCAGGCCCGACGTTTCCTGGTGGATCGGCATATCTATCCCCAGACCAGGGCAGTGCTCCAGACCAGGGCTGAACCCCTGGGCATCTGCTTGGACGTGGGTGTACCCAGTGATTTTGTTTTCAATGGGGAGGTGTTTGGTGTGCTGCTGCAGCTACCAGATGGGCAGGGACAACTCTGGGATCCCAAGGAGTTGATCAGCGCTGCCCATGGCTGCGGTGCCTTGGTGACTGTGGCCGTGGATCCCCTGGCCCAGGTGCTCATGGCCCCTGTGGGTGCCTTGGGTGCTGATGTGGCGGTGGGTTCTGCCCAGCGCCTGGGCCTGCCTTTAGGATATGGGGGGCCCCATGCCGCCTTTTTTGCCACCCGTGAGCAGTACAAACGGCAGGTTCCTGGACGCATTGTGGGGCTTTCCGTGGATGCTGAGGGGCAACCTGCTCTGCGCTTGGCCTTACAAACCAGGGAGCAGCACATCCGCCGGGATAAGGCCACAAGCAACATTTGCACAGCCCAGGTGCTACTGGCAGTGCTGGTGAGTTTTTACGCTGTTTACCATGGTCCCGATGGTTTGAGGGCCATGGCCTGCCGGGTGCGTCGCCTCACCCAGGCCATGGCCAATGGCTTGGCCCAGGTTGGTTTAGCTCCCGCCCTGGAGCCTGGCTTTGACACCATTGTGCTGAGGACCCCAGCCGCCCCAGAGATCCTGAAACGCTGTCGGGCAGCGGGCTTTTCCCTGCGAGCCCTGGATGGCCATGGCATTGCCCTCAGCTTAGATGAACGCTCCACAGTAGAGGAGCTGGACCAGTTGCTCATGGCCATGGCTCCAGGGGCATCCCATACTCCCCTGGGGGAGCTGGTGGAGGCCAGTGACGGTCAGTTGTCTGTGCCAGAGCGCCATGAACCTTGGCTACAGCAAGAGACTTTTCACATTCATGGCAGTGAAACTGCCCTCCTACGCTACATCCAGAAGCTGGTTGCCAAAGATTTTTCCCTGGTCCATGGCATGATTCCCCTAGGGAGCTGCACCATGAAGCTGAATGGGGCGGCGGAGCTGCTGCCGCTGAGCTGGCCCAGTGTGGCGGAGCTGCACCCCTTTGCTCCAGTGGAGGATAGCCAAGGATACGGGTTAATGATCAGCCAGCTCCAGGATTGGCTGGCAGAGCTAACAGGCTTTGCTGGTGTCAGCCTGCAACCCAATGCAGGCTCCCAGGGGGAGTTGGCGGGACTGTTGGTGATTCGTGCTTGGCAGGCCAGCCGTGGTCAGGCCCATCGACGGGTTTGCCTCATTCCCACCAGTGCCCACGGCACCAACCCCGCCAGTGCAGTGATGGCAGGTCTTCAGGTGGTGCCGGTGGCCTGTGATGGCCAAGGCAACATTGACCTGGAGGACCTACACCAGAAAGCCACCACCCACAAGGATGATCTGGCAGCCTTAATGGTCACCTACCCCTCCACCCACGGGGTATTTGAGACGGCCATCAGGGAAATCTGCGCCATGGTCCATGACCACGGAGGGCAAGTTTACCTGGATGGGGCCAACCTGAACGCCCAGTTGGAGCTGTGCCGCCCTGGAGACTATGGGGCAGATGTGTGCCACCTGAACCTTCACAAGAGTTTCTGCATTCCCCACGGGGGTGGTGGACCAGGGGTGGGACCCATTGCGGTGGCAGCCCATCTGGTGCCATTCATGCCCAGCCATCCCCTGCTGGCCTGTGGGGGGGAGCAGGCCATAGGTCCTGTATCTGCAGCACCTTTTGGCAGTGCCAGCATCCTATCCATCAGCTGGATGTACCTGCGCATGATGGGTGCTGAGGGCTTACGCCAGGCCAGCGCCGTGGCCATTCTGAATGCCAACTACATTGCCCACCGCCTCTCTGCCTTTTATCCAGTCCTGTTCCGTGGAGCCACAGGGCTGGTGGCCCATGAGTGCATCTTGGACCTGCGCCCCCTCCGTTCAGCAGCTGGGGTGGATGTGGAGGATGTGGCCAAGCGGCTCATGGACTACGGCTTCCATGCCCCTACCGTGAGTTGGCCCGTTGCCGGCACCATGATGGTGGAACCCACGGAAAGTGAACACATGGCTGAGCTGGATCGCTTCTGTGATGCCATGGTTGCTGTGCACAAAGAAGTGGCCGCCATTGCCTCCGGCACCATGGATCGCCACAACAATCCCCTAAAGCGGGCCCCCCACACCATGGCTGCCCTAACAGCAGATGTTTGGGATCGTCCCTACAGCCGACAGCAAGGGGGCTTCCCTGGCAACCAAGACCATGGAGAAAAGTTCTGGCCAGCCGTTGCTCGCA
The DNA here is from genome assembly GCA_007571085.1 of Synechococcus sp. PNGco_S_binSS4. Taxonomy (GTDB): domain Bacteria; phylum Cyanobacteriota; class Cyanobacteriia; order PCC-6307; family Cyanobiaceae; genus Synechococcus_B. The sequence goes on along the minus strand of RKSC01000140.1, from coordinate 2,733 downwards.
TTGATAATGTGCGCGGGGACCGCAATCTCATTTGCACTTGCCCTTCTATGGAGGACTACAACAGATAAGGGCCCTAGAGATAAGGGGCCTAGGGCTTTTTCTAGCCTTAGCCAGTCACCATCCTTTTCCCCATTGTGTTGTCTGGGGCTTTTGAGGTGGTGGCAGTTTGGGGCAAGGGTTCTAGGGCCACATGGTTCAACAGAGTGGTGACAAAGGCAAAGAGGAGAAAGGGAAGGGACAACACCAGAACCAGGCCCACAGCCACCAGGGCAAAAAGGGGACGACTGGCTCCCATCAGTGCCATGGCAGCCGCAAGGCTCATGAAAATAACCATGATCCAAAGCAGCACCTGGCCGTAGATGTCGCCAAAGGTAAGGGTGCAACGCACCTGATAGGGGGGGAGGCGTTCCATAGGTGTGGTGGGTTGAATCACAGGTGATGCTCTTATTTATGGTGGTACACCATGGCTAGGGGAGGGAATGGGTTGAATTGTTCATAAAGGTGTTAAAAAAGTGTTCACGGAACCCAGAAAGCCCTGGACTGGACAGACCTTAAACCAGCTGGGCCCAGGAGGTTGTTTCCATCTCCTGGCGACGCCACAGTTGTTGGTAGGGTCCCTTCTGGTGAATCAGCTCATGGTGATGGCCGGATTGAGCAATGCGGCCTGCTTCCATCACCAATATGCGATCACAGGCGGCAGCGGCAGCCAGTTGATGGCTGATGAATAATACCGTATTGCACCGTTGCTGGCGCAGGTTGTCCAATATGCCAGCGGCAGTGCCATTGTCCACGCTGGCAAGGGCATCATCCAGCACCAGCAGAGGTGCCTCCTGCAGCAGTGCTCTGGCCAGGGCACTGCGTTGCCGTTGCCCACCACTGAGAGTGACGCCCCGTTCCCCCACCAGGGTGTCCAGACCTTGGGGGAAGGCATCAATATCCTTGGTGAGTTGTGCGGCGTCACCATAGTGGCGCACCCGTTGCCGCTCTGCTTCTGGTTTGCCATAGCGCAGGTTGTCCTCCAAGGTGGCGGTGAATAGATAGGCCTCCTGAGGCACCAGGGCAACGCGACTTCTTAGATCATTTAACCGCAGTCGGGTTATATCTTGTCCATCTAGAAATATGCTGCTTTTTGGTATATCAATCATACGTCCCAGGGCCCAAGCAAGGGTAGACTTGCCACAGCCCACAGAACCAACAAGGGCCACCAGCTCACCAGGCTGCAGAGTTAAGGTTACCCCTCTTAGGGTCTGTCTCCTGCTGTCAGGGTAGTTGTAATATAGGTCCTTCACCTCCAGGCAGCCAACGGGCTGTGGCTTCAGGGGTTCAGGGTTTTTAGGATCTGTGATCTGTGGTTGACGGGCCAAAATCTCCCCCACCCTCTCCAAACTCACCTGTCCCACTTGAAAAGTGTTGAGGGTGAAGCCAAAGAGGGCCGTGGGAAACACAAGACGCTCAGCATAGAGGAGCAGGGCAACAAAACCGCCAATGGTGAGACCATCACCACTGCCCACCACAGCAGCTTCCAGGCGACCCGCACCCAAGGCCAGCAGGAGGAGCAGGCTCAGGTTGCTGATTTTCTCCAAGACAGGAAAGAGGATGGCACGGGTCTTGGCCAGTTCCAGGGCCGCATCCCGGTAGCGGCGATTTAGAACATTGAAGGCTTGATGTTCATTGGCTTCCTGGCCATAGATCTTGATGGAGGTGATCCCAGTCAGATCCTCCTGGATCAGATCACTCAGCTCAGAGAGGTGCTCCTGCTGGCGCCGCTGTAGCCGTGCCATGCGCCTGCTGAACAGCTGCACCAACAGGAGCATGGAAGGATGCAGGGAAATGGCAGCCAGGCTCAAACCCAAATCAATGGACACCATGGCCGGTAGCTGGGTGCCATAAACCATGACCACATTCACCATGTTGAGCACTGCAAACCCCAACATGCGTCGAATGTTGGTGACATCGTAGGTGGCGCGGGTAATCAATTCGCCGCTGCGCATTTGCTTGAGCCAGCCAGGCTCCTGGCTCAGCAGGTGGTCAAAGAGCTGTTGCCGTAGATTGGCCTCTACGGAAATGCCCACACCAAACACCAAAAAGCGGGATAAGGTGCGCACCAAGGCCATCAATGTGGCCAGCCCCAGCAGCTTGAGGGTGCTGTGGGTTAGCTCCTCCATGGTGAAGCCTGGCACCAGGCTATCAATGGTGTCCTGCACCAGCAGGGGAAGTACCGCCCCAATAACATTCACCACCATCAAGGCCACAGCCCCTGCTGCCAATTGCTTCCTATGGGGCGCCAGCTGTTGCCTCAGGAGCCTGAACTGCGCACCGATTGTGGCCATGGCAAGTGCCTACTGCAACCAGCTTAGGCAACCATGAAGGGCCCCTGCTCCTCCAGGATGGCAGGGTTTTGGAAAAAGCTGTTGCCAGAGCCAGTGCCCGTCTTCTGGGTACGGTTTCCAACTGTCATAGGTGCCAGGGTTGATATGGGGCCTTTGCTCAGATTGATGGACAAAGGACCAAGTAGGGGTGGGCTGGTCAGGAGTCTAACCTTTCCTTTGCCCTAGCCATTTCTCCATGGATGTCCTTCCCCGAATCAGTCCTTCCCCGAATCAGGTGATTCCAGGAGAGACAAGAGAAACATTGTCACAGGTGCATAGGAGGAGCTGCTAAGCTTAGGTTTAAGAGGTCAGGATGGGTAATTCTTGTAAGATCCTGGTTATAAGATCCTGGTTATAAGATCCT
>RKSC01000145.1 GCA_007571085.1 Synechococcus sp. PNGco_S_binSS4 | reverse complement strand
CCATTGCCCGCTGCCGCCAGTTGGAGAAGCAAGGCTGGCAGAAACCACCAGCCCACCACCAGAAAGCTGACCACGGGCCACAGACAAATGGGCCTGGCGCCTCCTAGGTGGTCTTTAGGTGCTCTTGTAGGAGGGGGATGAGCCGCTCCAGGGCCCCACCCCGGCTAGCCTTGAGGAGCAGGTGGTCACCAGGGGCCAACCAGGCCAAAAGGGGTTTTAAGGCTGCCTGGGGTTCATCCACTTGCACCACCGGCACCCCATGGCCCACCCCGGTCACCAGGGCATCCCCCAAGGGACCCGAATCCACCACCACCAGCCCATGAAAGCCCCGCTGAGCCACATGGGCCCCAATGCGCTGATGCCAGGCCAGGGCAAAGGAACCCAACTCCAACATGGGCCCCAGTACCGCAAAACATCGCCCCTGCTGTTCAGCCACCATGTCCATGGTGGCCACCATGGCTTCGGGAGCAGCGTTATAGGTCTCATCCCAGAGGGTGATGGAACCTAGGCGGAGCTGTCGGGCTCGACCACCAGGGAGTTGCACCAGGGCCAGGTGATGGTTCTCAGGCTGTGCACCCAGATGCTCTGCGCAGACCAGGGCCAGCATCAGATTGCGGGCCTGGTGGCTGCCCGGTAGGGGCAAATTCCAGTGGCGTCCCTTGAACAGCAGGTTGGTGCCCCTCAGTTGACCCAGATGGTCTGCCTGGGGCAGCTGGGGGGGGAGGTGGTCACCTTCTAGGGCCACCCGCCGCACTGCACCATGCCAGCTTTTGACCAGGCTGGCCTCCAGAAGGGGGTCTCCAGCTGGGATCACAACCAGTCCTGTGCTTGCCATGGCTGTGGTGATTTCACACTTGGCAGCTGCAATGGCTTCCCGGCTCCCAAGACGACCGATATGGGCTGAGCCAATGTTGGTGATCACCGCCAGATCTGGCTCCGAACAACAGCTGAGTTCCCCAATCTCACCTGGTCCCCGCATGGCCATTTCCACCACCAGGGCAGCTGCGCCCCCATCTGCCGCCAAGATGGTGCGAGGCACACCAATGGCATTGTTTTCATTCACAGGGCTGGCGTGAATGGTGCCCAGGGGTGCCAGGAGAGCCTTGATTAGTTCCCGGGTTGTGGTTTTGCCCACGGACCCTGTCACCCCTACCAGGGGCAGGCCCAACTGCCGTCGCCAGGCCCGGGCCAGCTTCTGATAGGCCCGCCGGGTGTTGACCACCGGCAGCAGGGGTAGGGGGGGATTCTCCAGTTCTGCTGAGTCTTCCACAATGGCAGCACAAGCCCCCCGGGCTGCCGCCTCTGCCAGGTACTGGTGCCCATCAAAGTGCTCACCCCGGAGAGCTAGGAACACCTCACCGGCTCGCAGCCCCCGGCTATCGGTGCTGATGCCCTGACCGGGTTTTGTCAGGGAGGACACTGGGGCACTGGGGCAGCCCAGAATCCGGGCACAATCTGCTGGAGAGAAGGAGCAGGGCACCGTCCACCAAACCTCTACCCAAGGTAACGGGCAGTGGTGCAGCCATCCAGGCACTTGTTGGTTAATACTTGTTAGCTTAATACTTGTTGGTTAATGCTCGATTGCTGCTAATTCCTATAATTCCTATAACTGCCTACCCAGCAGAATATCTAACCTAGTTGTTGTGGGGAGATAAAGTGAGGAGAGATAAAACTGACCTCAGCGTAAAGGCAAAGACTTCTCAGTGACGGGGAGACCACAAACCTCCTGATACAAATGGTCATAGTCTGCAGCGGAACGATCCCAGCCATAGTGCTGACCCATGGCACGCCGTTGTAATTCCCGCCAGGATTCCCCATGGCGATAGGCCTCCCAGGCCCGCACCAGGGAGGTGTAGAAGTCAATGGGTTCATAGCGATCAAAGCAGAAGCCTGTGCCCTGTTGCTGGGCAGGTTCATGGGGCTGGACCGTATCCACCAGGCCACCCACCTTGCGCACGATGGGAATGGAGCCATAGCGCATGGCATACATCTGGCTGATGCCGCATGGTTCAAAGCGGCTGGGCATCAAGAAGGCATCACTGCCCCCGTACACCATGCGGGCCAGCTCATCATCATGGACCAGGAACACCGCAAAACGCCCCTGAAACCGGCCAGCTGTTTCCCAAAGGCGGGATTCAAAGAAGCGATCACCGGTGCCCAGCACCACAATCTGGCTGTTGGTATAGGTGAGGGTACGCTCACAAACCTGCAGTAGCAGATCAATTCCCTTCTGCTCCACCAACCGGGCCACCATCCCCATTAGGAAGGCCCCGGGCTCTGGATCCAAACCCACCCGTTTCTGGAGGGTGGCCTTGTTCTGTTGCCGGGGAGTCAGGTCAGCTGGAGAAAATCTGGCAGGCAGCTTTTTGTCTGTGGAGGGATCCCAGAGGTCCAGGTCAATGCCATTGAGAATGCCCACCAGTTTGTGGCTAGTAAAGTTGAGCAGACCTTCTAGCTGTTCGCCGTATTCCGCAGTGCGAATCTCCTGGGCATAGGTGGGAGACACTGCGGTGACCCGGTCGGCGTAGAGTATGGCAGCAGCCATGGTGTGGTTGCCCTGCATGTACCAGGGACACCAGGTGATGCGCTCCAGTTTCCAGCGCCACGGACCTTGATACTTGAGGTTATGAATAGTAAACACCGTGCTCACCTGGGCATCTTGGTGCATCCAGACCGGAATCATGCCGGTGTGCCAGTCATGGCAATGGATGATCTGGGGTTTCCATGGACCATTCCACACAAACTCTGCTGCCGCATTGGCAAAGAATGTGAAGCGCCAGTCCTCATCATCACCCCCATAGACATGCACTGTGTCAAAGCTGGGGTGCCCCACCAGGTAAATGGGGAAGTTATGGATGGGATGGCGGGTTTCATAGATGGCAAAATCCGCTCCCATGGCCCTGCAGCTAAACAGGGGCTCTCCAGAAACAGTTAGGCGCCGCCAGAGCCTGCCGTAGCCTGGCATGATCAGACGCACATCATGCCCTAAGGCCATTAGGGCCGCAGGGAGAGAGCCCACCACATCTCCCATGCCACCCACCTTGATCATCGGAGCGCACTCGGCAGCAGCAAAGAGCACGCGCATGGCCAAATCCTGCAGAGGGTTAGGCTGGCCACTTTAGGGGGCGGTATGCCCCTGACACCATGGGGAGTCTGGTCCCGTTGGGGGATCTGGAACCGTCAGGGCAATGTGTTGCGATGGCTTGTCTCCTGACCCAGAGCAGGGGGTGTCAGTTGGTCATAGGGCTCAAAAGGCTGGAGAATCCAAGGACTGGCCAGCAACTCAGTGGCCCAGATATGGGGTCGCATGGTGCTGTGTTGCTTCAGCCAGAGCACAGCAGTGGTGAGGGAATCCAGGGTGAGGTATTGGTGCAGCCATGTGGAGGCCGCAGCCAAGGTGGTTCCCCTATCCACCAGATCATCCACAAGCAGCAGGTGTGGGCCAAGGTGTTCACAGGTGTGGGCCAGGTTTTTCCCCAACCGTAGATGGCCTGGCTCCCGACCATTCTTCCCTCCATAGCTGCTGGCCCCCATCACCACCAGGGGCCGATCAAAGAGGCGTGAAATTATATCACCCACCCGTAGACCACCACGGGAGAGGGCCACCACCTGGTCAAAAGGGCAGCCATAATCATGAATAAGCAGGGCCAGGTGTTCAATGAGAGCGTGGTATTGATCCCAGGTCACCACCAGTTCTCCGGCGGTGGAGTCAATGAGTGGCTTCACGGTTTTGAGCCCCTGGCTTCAGGGTATCCAGCCGTTCCCCCACAGCCTTAAAGTCTTCCCATGTGAGCCATTTGGGTTGCCCCCTCTCCCGCGATGGGTTGCGCAGCAAAAAGGAGGGATGGAAGACGGGCATGTAGGTCCTACCGCCCCGCTCGATCCACTGGCCCCGCATCTTGGTGATGCCGGTTTTAATGCCCAGCACCCCCACCATGGCTGTGGAACCAGCTAGGAGCACCAGGGCAGGGTTTACCAGTTGGATCTGGCTCTCAAGCCATGGCCAGCAACTGGCCATTTCCTCCGGTGTGGGCTTGCGGTTGCCTGGTGGGCGGCACTTAACCACATTGCAGATGTAGATGTCCCAGTCCTTGTCAATACCCACACTGGCCAGGATTTTATCCAGCAGTTGACCAGCTCGCCCCACAAAGGGCACACCTGTTTCATCCTCCTGCTGGCCCGGCCCTTCCCCAATGAGCATGAGCTTTGCCTTGGGGTTACCCCGGCTAATCACCACATGGGTGCGGGTAGTGGAAAGGGCACAACGGGTGCAGTGGAGGCAGTCCTTGTGCAGTGCTTCCATGGTGCCATGGGCAGCTCCAGGAGTTTGGCCAGCCCCTGGGCCCACAGCAGAGGGGACCGGCTCACCAGTTACAGGGGCCTCTTCAGGGGTTTGAGTCCCTTGAGCTGCTGTGGAGAAGAGATCAAACTGGCGGCTGTCAGTGCCCATGGGGTGAGTATAGACCTTGGCTGGCACCTAAGCTCTAGGTCTGCCACAACAACAGACGATTGCCCTCAGGATCCAGCAGCCACTGTTCCCGTCCAAAAGGTTCTTGAACCATGGGCTCAAGTATATGTGCACCCAGGGCCATGGCCCGCTGGCAGGTGATCTCAAGGTTGGTGCACTTGAGACAAAGGGCCAAGCGCCCATGTTGGCGGGGTTGGGGTCGCTGATGGGAAGGACGATAGAGCACCAAGGCCATGCCCATGGGCAAGGACAGGGTGGCGGAGCGGCTCCCTGTCACAGGTGATGGGAGGGTGCAGTTGAAGAGGTGGCCATAGAAGCTGGCCAGGTGTTGGGGATTCTCACTGGCCAGCACCAGGGTGCAACTCGGATGTGCCCCGGCAGGACCAGTGTCCTTGTCATTACCCATCAGTGCATCCCATGGAATTGGATAGTCGGTGGGCCTGGCCACCTATCTTGCTGGATATTCTCACTAGATGTTTTCACTAGATATTCTCACTGGATGTTTGCAATTGTCCTCTCAATTGCCCTCAACCAAATCGCCCAGTGACATATTCCTCCGTATCTTTAGACTGTGGATTGTTAAAGATTTCCTTGGTTTGATTGTATTCTGCAAGATAGCCCACTTTGCCATCACTGCCCTCCACCTCAACAGCGTTATAGAATGCAGTCATATCTGAGACCCGCACAGCCTGCTGCATGTTGTGGGTCACAATAATGATAGTGAAATGTTGCTTGAGCTGATGGAGAGTTTCTTCCACCTTGAGTGTGGAGATTGGATCTAGGGCAGAGCATGGTTCATCCATCAAAATGACTTCTGGCTCCACAGCAATGGCGCGAGCAATGCAGAGGCGCTGCTGTTGCCCACCAGATAGGGAAAGGCCACTTTCCTGGAGTTTATCTTTACACTCATCCCAGACTGCTGCTCGACGCAGGGAACTTTCCACCAGATCGTCCATGTTCCCCTTAAAGCCATTGATTCGCGCCCCAAAGGCAATGTTTTCGTAGATGGTTTTGGGGAATGGATTGGGCTTCTGGAACACCATACCCACATGACGCCTCACCTCCACTGGATCCACCATGGGTGCGTAGAGGTCTTGCCCTTGAAACAATACCCTGCCCGTCATGCTAAAGGAATCAATCAAATCATTCATGCGGTTGAAACACCGCAGCACTGTGGACTTCCCACAGCCAGAAGGACCAATGAAGGCTGTCACCTGGTGTTTGGGAATGTCCAGAAACACATTCCTGACAGCTGCAAAAGTCCCATAGCTGATGGTGACATTGTCACAACTGATGATGGGGTCAGCAGCAATGGGAGAGGTCATGGTGCAGGGCAGGAAGAAGGGATTTAGAGGGAGGAAAAGCGTGCTAGCCAGCGTGCCAGAAGGTTGGCTGCTAAAATCATCACCACAAGGATGAATGAGGCTGCCCAGGCCAACTCCACCTGGGGGGCAAAGGGCATGATGCCGAAGTTGTAGATCTGCACAGACATGGTTGCCGTGGGGGCCAAAAGGCCCAGTCCCGACAACCAGTCAGGCCAGAAAGGGGAAAACAATGCTGTAAAGATTAGTGGAGCAGTCTCGCCAGCGGCCCGGGCAATGCCCAGCACCACTCCTGTGGCAATGGGAGATGTGGCGGCGGGAAGAACAACACGGGTGATGGTGGTAAACCGAGATGCACCAATTCCCAAGGCCCCCATGCGCAACTCCTGGGGCACCAGCTTGAGTCCCTCATCGGTTGTCTTCACAATGGTGGGCAGCATCAACACAGCCAGGGCAAAGGATCCCGCCATTGCTGAGAAGGACTCTCCCCAGAGAATTCTGGTGTTGACCACTAAGGCATAGATAAACAAGCCGCAGATAATGGAGGGCACCCCAGCCAGCACATTGACGCCAACCCGGATGGACTGGGCAAACCAACCCTTCTTTGCCACCTCTGCCAGGTAGATTCCACCTCCCACACCAATGGGAATGGCAACCAGTGCCGCCACCCCTGTCACCATGATGGTTCCGATGATGGCATTGCCCATGCCCATGGGCTCAGACAGCCCCGGTGCTGGTGGCAGCTCAGTAAAGATGGCAGGGGTGATGGCTCCACCGCCTTTGTAGAGCACATAAAGGATCACCACTATCAGGGGCAACACCGCTATGAAGGCAAAAAGACCGGCCAAAAGGTTCATGGCCCGGTTCCAAACATTGCGCAGGGCATAGGGGTTGTAGTGCAGCCGGGAAGCACTGAGGGAATGGGGGCTGCTGGTCATGGTTTTAGTCATATTTCAAGGCCAGCCGTTTGACAATGATTTGAGCACAGATATTGACCAGAACGGTGAGAATGATGAGCACCAAGGCTGCATAATAGAGAGCCGACACTTGTATATCGTCTGCCTCACCAAACTGGTTGGCCAGGAGGGAGGCGATGGTGCTGCTGGGGGAAAACCAGCTGGCACTCAGATTCATGGAATTGCCAATAATCATGGTCACCGCCATGGTTTCCCCCAGGGCCCGGCCCAAGGCCAGCATGGTGCCACCAACAATTCCAGAAATGGCAGCCGGGATAAGCACCTGAAAAATGGTGGTCCAGCGGGTGGCCCCAATGGCATAGGCCCCCTGACGCAATTCCAGAGGAACCTGGTTGAGGGAATCCCTGGAAATAGCTGTGATGATGGGCAGCAACATCACAACCAGAATCAAGGAGGCCATGGCCAGGTTGGGGCCACTAGGCTCCGTGGCAAAGAAGGGGAGCCACCCCAAGTAATTGTGCAGGGGCAAGGCCACTGCCAAAAAGCTGTTCAGCATGGCAACGGCCCAAAGCCCTAGCACCACGGAAGGAATGGCTGCCAAAAGCTCCACCATGAAACCAATGGTGGCTCTCAGTTTTTGCGGAAGAAAATCTTCCGTAAGGAAAATAGCAGTACCCACACCCAGGGGCACGGCCAATAACAGGGCCAGGGCCGAGGTCATCAGGGTGCCATATATGGGTGTTAGGGCCCCATAATCATTGCGGACGGGGTTCCAGCTGCTATTGGCCAAAAAGCCCAAACCAAAGTGGGGAATAGCTCCCCACCGCACCCCAAATGTCTCTTCATCGTTCCAGGCCGCAATGCCTTGCCAAATGGAGTCTTGGTTCCAGGGCAGCAGACTGGAGACATCACCTTGGAAGATGGCTTGAAACCCCACGGTGAAGAAAATCCCAAACACAGTCAGGCTCACCACAGAGGCCAGAACAGCCGTCACCCGGATGAAGCCACGGTCAACCAATTGTTCCAACCAAGAGGGCTTTTTCCGGCTAAACATGGGGGCCATTTAGGGATCTTCCAGCCAACATAAGGAAACTGATTCTCCCAAGAGCCGCCCCTCCAGCATGGGGGAGGCAGCTCCAGGCATGATCCAATGCTCAGGGCTTCAGAGAGGCCACCGCAGCTTTGGACTGGGCCACCACACTAGCGGGCAGAGGCACATAGCCAAGGGAATCGCTAATGGCCTGAGCCTCATCAGAGAGCATGTAGTTGAAGGTGTGCTGCAGGGCTTCCAGATTGTTGCCGTTGCCATTCTGATAGGCCAGAACCCAGGTGAGGGAGACGATGGGGAAGGCATTATCGCCATCAGGATTGGCATCAGTGCCCCGCAGCTGATCATCCAGAACAATTTGGGAGAGCCCTTCTGCAGCCGTGGTGGCATTGGGCTTCACATAGTTGCCCGCTTTGTTCTCCAGGGCAGCGGTCTGCAGCTCTGAGCTTTGCACGTAGCCGTAGTTCACATAACCAATGGTACCCACCTTGTTCTTGATCAGGCCCGCAACACCTGAATTACCCTTACCGCCAACACCAATGGGCCACTCCACGGTTTTGCCGGAGCCCACCTTCTCTGCCCATTGGGAGGAAAAGGCTGAGAGGGATTTGGTAAAGCCTGCGGTGGTGCCGGAGCCATCAGAGCGATGGGCCACGGTAATGGCCCCGTCTGCACAACCCACCTGGGACCAGTTGGTGATGGTACCCATGAACACACCCACAACCTGATCTTGGCTCAGCTTCAGCTCACAGCCAGGCTTGTTGTAAGCCACCGCAATGGCCCCACCGGTCATGGGAATCTGCACAACGCCACGGCGCACCTTGGCCACCTTGGTGTCATCCATGGCAGAGTCGGAAGCACCGAAGTCCACATCATTGTTGGTGAACAGCTTCACCCCGGTGCCGGAGCCTGTGGCTTGGTAGTTCACCTGGGGACCATTATCAGCAGCCAAGTCTTTGAACCAGCGCTCATAGATGGGGGCTGGGAAGGTGGCGCCGGCACCATCAAGACGGGTCTGGGCCAGAGAAGGCAATGGGAGAGCAGTTGCAGCAGCAAAAAGCCCTGCACCGGCAGCAGTGAGGGTTTTTGTGAGGACAGACATGGGAAAGATGGTGAAGACGAGGAACACAGAGAAGTTCCTTGCTGTCCCTGGGAGTCTAGGGGAGAGCTAAGTTAAGAATCCAGACCTTCTAGATTAAGGAATCCCCATGGGTTGTCTTGGAATCGTTAAATGCCATGGTTGCTGTGGGGCAACTCACCCTTGAGCTCACCGTTCTGGGGATTGTGCAGTTACGGTGAAGCATCACGTGATCCGGTCCATGGGCCGAGCCGTTGGAATCGATCTAGGGACCACCAACTCTGTTGTGGCTGTGCTGGAGGGGGGTCGCCCCCAAGTTATTGCCAATGCTGAGGGTCTGCGCACCACTCCATCTGTTGTGGGCTTTAGCAAGGCGGGGGAGTTGCTGGTGGGCCGTCAGGCTAGGCGCCAACTGGTGCTCAATCCCCGCAACACCTTTGCCAATCTGAAGCGCTTCATTGGCCGCCACTATGACGAGCTAGATGAGGTCTCCAAAGGGGTTCCCTACACCATTCGCTCCAACGATCAGGGCAAGATCCGCATTGTCTGTCCAGCCACAGAGCGGGAATATGCCCCTGAAGAGCTGGCCGGCTCCATCCTCCGCAAGCTTGTCGATGATGCTGCCACCTACCTGGGGGAACCTGTTGAGGCCGGGGTGATTACCGTGCCAGCCTATTTTAATGACTCTCAACGCCAGGCAACCCGTGATGCTGGTCGTCTGGCGGGTCTGGAGGTGCTGCGCATTCTCAACGAACCCACCGCTGCGGCCCTGGCCTGCGGATTTGACCGCAAATCTGCCCGTTGCGTGCTGGTGTTTGATCTGGGGGGTGGCACCTTTGATGTGTCTCTGCTGCGCATTCGCAACGGGGTCTTTGATGTGAAGGCCACCAGTGGTGATACCCAATTGGGGGGCAATGACTTTGATCGATGCATTGTGGATTGGCTGGCGGATCAGTTCCAGTCAGACCACGGCCTAGACCTGCGGCGAGACCGCCAGGCCCTGCAACGTCTTCTGGATGCTGGGGAGAAAGCTAAGCAGGAGTTGTCAGGTGTGGGCACAACCACCATCTCTCTCCCCTTCATTGCCACAGGGGCAGATGGACCGTTGCATCTGGACCATGAGCTGAACCGGCGCACCTTTGAGGGCCTGTGCCAAGACCTGGTGGGCCACCTGCTGCGGCCAGTGGAGCGTTGCCTGCGGGATGCACGGATTGCAATTGAGGATATTAACGACGTGATTTTGGTGGGGGGCTCTACCCGGATGCCAATGGTGCAGCAACTGGTGCGCACCATCGTGCCTCGAGAACCCAATCAAGGCCACAATCCTGACGAGGTGGTGGCCTTGGGAGCTGCCATTCAGGCAGGCATTTTGCGGGGGGAACTGCGGGATTTTCTTCTCAATGACGTCACTCCCCTCTCAGTGGGTCTAGAGACCCTAGGTGGTGTGATGAAGCCCCTGATTCCTCGCAACACCCCCATTCCTGTTCGCAAGTCTGACACCTTCAGCACATCGGAAGCCAACCAGTCCTCCGTGGAAATTCACGTGTTGCAGGGGGAACGGCAAATGGCCTCTGATAACAAGTCTCTAGGACGTTTTCGTCTCTCAGGCATTCCTCCCGCCCCCCGTGGTGTACCCAAGGTGCAGGTGGCCTTTGATGTGGATGCCAACGGAATCCTTCAGGTATCCGCCACAGACCGCTCCACGGGGCGCAAGCAAACCGTCTCGATTCAGGACAGCTCTACCCTGAGCGAAGAGGAGATTCAAAAGATCCTCAAAGAGGCGGAAAGCCGGGCAGTGGATGACCGGCGCCTGCGGGCCGTGGTGGATCGGCGCAACCAGGCCGAGACCCTCCTTGCCCAGGCGGAGCGGCGCCTGCGGGATGTGGCTCTGGAGTTTGGCCCCTATGCCATGGAACGGCAAAAGCAGGTGGTGGATGGGGCCTGTCGGGATCTGCAAGACCTACTCCAGGATCCCCAGGTTCCACCAGGGGAGTTGGATGAGGCGGTTTCCATATTGGAAGATGCCTTACGGGTGCTGAATCGCTGCCTCAGCCGGGAGAGCCGTCGTGAGGAACGGGGTCCCCTCAATGGGATTCGCCGCACCTTTGGCTCCCTACGGGATGAGTTCTTCGCAGATGATTTCCCAGATGATGAAGGGTGGGACCAATGGCCGCCCAGGGATGGAGCAGGATCCCAAGATGCTTGGCCGCCACCGGAACAGTCACGTGGCGGAGAGCGCAATGCTCCTCCCCTCCCCTACAGGGAGCGGCGGGACTTTTCCCCTACCTATGACCAACCAACCCCGGAGGATGGGTGGATTTCCCCTGGAATGGGCTGGGGGGAACCCGTTCAACAGACCATGAACCCTAATGGACGCCCCGCCCGTGGGCCATCGGCATCTCCCCCATCAAGGCCAGCCCACAGGAGAGTGCCTCCCCAGCCGGCACCTGATCCCTGGGAGTCCTAATAGCCATGGTGAGTCCTGAGCAACGGGGGGGAGAGCCTGATTACTGGGCTGTGCTGGGGCTTCAGCCTGGGGCATCTGCTGCGGAACTCAAGCGTGCTTTTCGGCAGCAGGCCCGGCGCTGGCACCCTGACCTTAACCAGGGGGATCCCACCGCTGAAGAGCGCTTTAAGTCCATCAATGCTGCCTATGGAGTGCTCAGCAACCCTGCCCACCGTTGGGGGCAACAGAGGGATGACAGCAGCACAGAGGGGGAGCTGCTGAGGGGTTTCCCCTCCTTTGAGGACTACCTGGCCCATCTGCTAGGGGGGCGGCAGCCGGTGGATCGTTCCAGTGCCCCTCCATCTCCAAGCAGGTCTGAGCCAGAACCATCCCCACCAGGGGCGCCAGCAGCATCCCAACCAGCGGCCCCAGCCCCACCAACCCAATCCCAGATTTGTGGTGAAACACCACTGCAGCTCACACCTCAGCAGGCATGGGAAGGGTCCCAACAGGTGGTCGTGCTTCCCGATGGCACCCATGTGGAAGTGTCCACGCCCCCCGGTGCAGGGGACGGCTGGCGCCTCCGCCTCGCCGGTGCTGCCCCTGGAGGAGAGGACCACCTCCTACGACTCCAGGTGCGCACCCAGGATGGTCTCCGTTTGGAGGGTTTACAGGTGCACTATCGCCTTGACCTATCCCCTGCAGATGCTGTTTTAGGTGCTCTGGTTACGGTGCCCACCATGGAGGGGCCTGTGGAATTGCAAGTTCCTCCCCAATCATCCAGTGGCCGTCTGCTGCGGTTACCAGGTTGTGGTCTTTGTGTGCCTGAAGGCTGCGGCGACCAGATTGTGGAGTTGCGCATTGTCATTCCTTCCCCCCTACCGGAAGACATGGTGGAGCTTTACCACCAACTTCAGGATTTGGAGTCCTCCTTCTGATACCGAATATGGGGTCAGATTGGGCCTGCTAGTGAGAGAATTGAACCACTGGGTTGCAGCCAATGGCGGTTCACGTCTTGCTCTTTGATGCCGGCGTCCACGGTGAGGGCATCCACTCCCTTGTGCTCAATGGCAAAACCATCGTGCTGCTGTTTGAGGATGCAGATGACGCCAAGCGCTATGCAGAACTCTTAGAAGCCCAGGACTTTCCCAGCCCAACGGTGGAAGAGATTCCCCAGGAAGACGTGGAACATTTTTGCCGCTGTAATGGTTATGAGGCCCGGGTTGTACCCCAAGGCCTACGACCCCATTCGGAAGAGGAGTTGCTGCTTCTCCTGCCTCCAGAGCGGAATCTGGATGTGGAGCACTGGCATGAGCAGCCAAAACCCCAAGACTCAGAACCCCAGGCTGGGGCCCAAGACCATGAAGAACCCTCCTTAGATGGAGAATCTGACCTGGAGGACTTCCGCAGCAAGCTGGAGCGGTTAATTTAATTCTCCGCCAAGGCTTTTGCTTAAAGCTGATAGGGTCCCCAATAGGGCCTAGTCAAAAGGTCCAGCCGCTGACGGGTGGGGCCAGGCACCTGGTCTGGAGGTGTGAGCAGCGCTGTGGCCAGGGCCTGGTGGGCAGCACTCTCCGGCTGCTCAGCAGCTAGGACCGGTAAGCAGGTTTGAAGAATGGAGTGGGTGGTTGTGGCATTGGCCCGCAGGTTGGCGATGACCATCTCGACGCTCACCGTGTCATGGTTGGGGTGCCAGCAGTCGTAGTCCGTCACCATGGCCAGACAGGCATAGGCCATCTCCGCTTCCCGGGCCAGCTTGGCTTCCGTGAGGCTGGTCATGCCAATCACATCCCCTTGCCAGCGGCGGTAGAGCTCAGACTCCGCCCGGGTGGAAAAGGCTGGCCCTTCAATGCAGACATAGGTGCCCTGGTCATGGGCAGTGTGAGCTGATGCCATCACCTGGGCAGCAGCTGCGTGGACATATTTGGAGAGCACAGGGCAGGTGGGATCGGCAAAGGCAATGTGGGCAACGCAGCCTTCACCAAAAAAGCTGGCTTGACGCACCACGGTGCGATCAATGAACTGATTGGGGACCACCGCATCCAGCACAGGGATGGACTCCTGCAAAGATCCCACCGCACAGCAGCCAATGAGGTAGCGCACTCCTAGGGAACGGAGGGCCCAAATGTTGGCCCGGTAAGGAACCTCAGCTGGCAGCAGGTGGTGGTGGCGGCCATGGCGGGCCAGGAAGACCACGGGAGTTCCCTTCAGGCGCCCTTCCATAAGCAGGTCTGAAGTGGGGCCAAAGGGGGTCTCCAGCCGATGCTCACGCAGAAGCTCTAAACCTTCCATGGCATAGAGACCGCTGCCGCCAATTACAGCAATGCTTAGCTGATCAGAAGAGTTGACTGCTGTCATATGACTGTCTTAATCCAGGTGCAGCCCAAGATTACACCGGTTCCCCCTTAGGTTGTCGCCAACAGAGAAGGCATGGAATCCCTTCGTCCACTTTTTCTAGGGCTGACCAATCAGCCCAGGGCTGATCCAGAATTGGTAAATCAACAGGGGGATGCCCACTCTGGTGATGATCAAGATTCACCAGCAGCTGCAGCCTCTTCCATGGCAGCACACGGGCCAACTGGGGCACTACCCCTTGCAGCAGTGTTCTCAAGGAAACAGCTGAGGTTTGGGGAGCAAGGCAAACCGTCAGGTCAGGATTGCAGAGCAGGGCCAAGGTGCGGGTCTGCATTTCTTGGCTGGCTACGGCCCCATTGGCGCCAGCCATGGTCTGGATCTTCTCCAGCCACTGGGCCCGCTCCTGGGCAGATGTTGGCTGGTGACAATCCAGCCCCAGCACTGCATGAACACCCTGGAGCAGGTGGCCCAGCTTCTGGGCTTTGGTGGTTAGATATTGGATGTTGTGCTGACTGGGTTTCATTACCAGGGGAACCCGCTCACTGATTTCCAAGCCATATCCCCCTAGGCCCGCCACCTTGCGGGGATTATTGGTAATTAGTCGCAGTTGACGTACACCTAAGTCATAGAGAATCTGGGCGCCAATTCCATAGTCCCGCAGGTCCGCTCCAAAGCCCAGCCGCTCGTTGGCTTCCACCGTATCCAGACCTAAATCCTGCAGGCTATAGGCCCGTAGTTTGTTAATGAGACCAATGCCACGCCCCTCCTGGCGCAGGTAGATGACAAGGCCACGCCCCTCTGCTTCGATCATGGTCAGGGCAGCTTGCAGTTGCTGGCGACAGTCGCAACGCAGGGAACCGAGGGCATCACCTGTAAGGCATTCGGAATGAATCCGCGTCAGCACAGGACCGTCCCCCAGGCTCTCCACTGGTCCACGAACAATGGCCAAATGTTCACAACCATCCAGGCGGTTACAAAAGCCGATGGCTTGAAAGGTGCCAAAGCGGCTGGGCAGGTGGGCCGCAGCGGCGCGGGTGACAAAGCGTTCGTTGTGGAGCCGGTAGCGAATCAGATCGGCAATGGTGACCAGGTGCAGCCCATGGTGCTGGGCATAAGCTTGCAATTCCGGGAGGCGCGCCATGGAGCCATCCGGATTTTGAATCTCACAGATCACACCTGAGGGATAGAGGCCAGCTAGACGGGCCAGATCCACTGCAGCTTCGGTATGGCCGGCTCGTTTAAGCACACCACCTGCGCGAGCACGCAATGGAAAAATATGGCCCGGGCGGCGCAGGTCCTGGGGAAGGGTTTTGGATCCAATGGCCACCTGAATGGTGCGGGCCCGATCCTCCGCAGAAATACCAGTAGACACCCCATGTTCCGGTCCTGCATCAATGCTCACCGTGAAGGCAGTTTGGTTGCTGTCGGTGTTGCGATCCACCATCAGGGGCAGGTCTAAGGCACTGAGCCGCTCGGCCTCCATGGCCAAACAAATGAGCCCACGCCCCTCACTGGCCATGAAGTTCACCTGCCTGGGGGTGGCGAATTGGGCCGCACAGATCAGATCACCTTCATTTTCACGGTTTTCATCATCCACAACCACGATGCAATCCCCATTGCGCAGTGCATCGAGGGC
This sequence comes from Synechococcus sp. PNGco_S_binSS4, assembly GCA_007571085.1. GTDB lineage: Bacteria > Cyanobacteriota > Cyanobacteriia > PCC-6307 > Cyanobiaceae > Synechococcus_B. Next base: position 13,223 of record RKSC01000145.1, on the reverse strand, counting down.
CTTAGGGATTGGGCTAAAAATCATGGAAAGCAGGAAGGGGCAGGTGGCTGTTTTAGGCTGATTCCATGGCAGGTCTGAGCCATTTGTTTTCTAAACCCTCTCCACTTTGGCTCTTCATCGTGTTGCTGTGATTGGTGCCTCCGGCTATGGAGGACTTCAGACTGTGGCCCTGCTTCAGGAGCATCCCCACCTGCAGGTCACCTTTTTGGGAGGCCATAGCTCGGTGGGGAGCCACTGGCGGGAGATGGCCCCTTTCCTGGGTACGGGCACAGATCTGCAGGTGAAGCCACCAGACCCTGACGCCATTGCCGCTGCTGCAGACCTGGCAGTGCTCAGCTTGCCCAACGGACGGGCCAGCACACTGGTGCCTACCCTGCTGGAACGGGGTGTGCGGGTGGTGGATCTTTCCGCAGACTATCGGTTCCCCCATCTGGATGACTGGTGCCAAATCTATGGGGCCCATCTGGGTATGAATCGCTCCGATGGTGGTCTCTGTGGGGAAGCAGTCTATGGACTGCCGGAATTCAACCGCCTGGCTGTGAGCAAAGCCCGGCTGGTGGCCTGTCCTGGCTGCTTCCCCACCACCAGTCTTCTGGCCCTACTTCCCCTGTTGCGAGAGGGTCTCATCATGCCCAAAGACATCATTATTGATGCCAAGACCGGCACCTCCGGCGGCGGTCGTGAAGCCCGTCAGCACCTTCTGCTGGCGGAGGCTGGTGAGGCTGTTGCTCCCTATGGGGTTGAGGGCCATCGCCACACCCGTGAGATTGAGATTCAGGCCACAGCCCTGGGGGGACACCAGCCCGTGCAGCTCCAGCTCACCCCCCACCTGCTGCCCATGGGGCGGGGGCTTTTGGCCACAATTTATGCTCGATTGAGCCCATCAGGCCACTCAGCCACAAAGTTAACCAACCACCTCCTGGAGACCTATAGAGACCAACCCTGTGTGGATGTGCTGCCGGTGGGGATTTATCCCTCCACCAAGTGGGTGCACAAAACCAACAGGGCACTGCTCTCAGTGGCCAGTAGTGCCCATGGAGGCCAGGTGATTGTTATGGCAGCACTGGATAACCTATTGAAAGGCCAGGCAGGCCAGGGTGTGCAGTGCCTCAACCTCATGGTGGGCCTCCCTGAGACCATGGGTTTACCTTTGCAACCCTTTTATCCCTGAGAAGCCAGGTTCACTGCCCATGCCACAGGTGCTGGCCGGCCATGGCCACGGCCATGGGCAAGATACGATGCTCCTGAGCCTGAATCCTGGGGGCCAGAGTGGCCATGGTGTCCTTGGGGTAGATGGGCACGGCTGCCTGAATCAGAATGGGCCCTGCATCCACATCTGGCACCACCAGATGGGCGGTGCAACCTGTAATGCAGACACCAGCAGCCAGGGCCTTCTCCATGGCATTGATTCCCCGGAAGGCAGGTAACAGGGAGGGGTGGATATTGACCAGTCGTTTCCCATAGGCCCGGCAGAGCACAGGGGAGACAATTCGCATCCAGCCCGCCATCACCAGCACATCCACTTGCAGGGAAGAGAAGTGATTCACCAGTACATGGTCCAGGGCTTCCCGGCTGCTGTAGTGGCGGTGGTTGATCACCGTGGCTGGCACATTCAGGCCCTTAGCCCTGGCTAATGCCATGGACTGGGGGTTGTTCACCACCAGTCCAACCACCTCAGCAAAAAGCCCACCGTGGCGCGAAGCCATGACCAGGGCCTCAAAATTAGAGCCTTGACCAGAGGCCATCACCCCCACCCGCAAAGGCCGGGGCGGTTTGGGGAGTCTTACCTGGGGAACAACCAGGGCCAAGGTCTGAGGGGAAGCTGGCCCATCCCTGGAGGCCATGGACACCGGCTCAAACGGGCTCACAGTTGGAGACAAAAGCCACGCCACCGTAATAGTTCAGCAATGGCTTCAGCTCGCGGCACAGGTTTTTGGTAATGGGCTCCTCACAGAAGACGATCACATGAACGTTGGCACCCAACCCGGTCACCTCCAGGGACTCGCTGGTCACCACACCATGGGCACCTTGACCCGTGATGTGTCGCGCCACGGAATAGCCAGGGGCACCGGAGCTGTTGATCACACCGATGAGCCGCTCCAGCTCCCGTTCGCTGAGAATCACATCAACACGTTTCATGGCTAATTGGCGGGGATGACCGCCTTGATGACTTGGAGATACAGGGGAATTCCCACAATGATGTTGAAGGGGAAGGTGAGTCCCAGTCCAGTGGAAATGTAGAGACTGGGGTTGGCTTCCGGAACGGTCATCCGCATGGCAGCTGGCACGGCAATGTAGGAAGAGCCAGCGCAAAGCACAGCAAAGAGCAGGGCTGTGCCCTGCTGCATCCCCATTAAGGAAGCCAGGCCAATGGCCAGGGAAGCATTGACCAAAGGCATCAGCACAGCAAAGCCGATGAGGAATGGCCCCGCTCGGCGCAGCTCATTGAGGCGACGGGCTGCCACAAGACCCATATCCAGCAGGAAAAAGGTGAGCACCCCATAGAACAATTTGTCAGTGAACAGCTCCAGCTTTTGCACACCTGTGGGACCCTGTTGGGCCACCAGAAAGCCAATGGCCAGGCTGCCGATCAGGAGAAATACGGAGCTGTTCAAGAAGGCCTCATGGAGCACAGCACCCACCCCCACCTTTTGCTGGCCAGGCTTTTGGGGTGCGTGGGCCAAGAGGCGCACCAGCAACAGACCAACGACGATAGCTGGTGACTCCATCAAGGCCAGGGCTGCCACCATGAAGCTGTCATAGGGCAGCTGCAGCACCCGCAGGAAAGACTCGGCAGTGATGTAGGTCACAGCGCTGGTGGAGCCATAGGCCGCAGCAATGGCCGCAGAGTTGTACACATCCAAGCGGGTGCGCAGGATGAGGAAGCTGTACAGGGGAATCACTGAGGCCATGAGCACTGAAGCCCCCACACCCATGAGCACCATGAGGGAGAGGCCACTGCGTTGCAGCTGCACACCACCGGTAAAACCAATGGCCAGCAGCAGGTACAAGGAAAATAACTTGGGCAGTGGGGCCGGAATCTCCAGATCAGACCCCAATAGAACCGCTAACACCCCTAGAAAGAAAAAAAGAACAGGGGGAGTCAGGATGTTCTGAAACGCCAGTGCGGTGTCAACCAACCCAGGGCTAGGGCGTACCTTTTCCATCCTAAGGGTTGATGGTCAGATCATCACCAACAATGGAGGCCGTGTTACGTGCTTCAGGTGTCTTCTTCATCTCCACCCCTGCTGGTGATCGCAAGCAGCAACCCCAACAAGCTGGAGGAGATCACTGCCATGCTCAGCCCCATGGAGGTCACCTTGGTGGCTCAGCCTGAGGGATTGGTGGTGGAAGAGACGGGCAGAAGCTTTGGGGAAAACGCCCGACTGAAGGCCACAACCGTGGCGAAGCTCACAGGGGAATGGACCATGGCCGATGACTCAGGGCTGGTGGTGGATGCCCTCCATGGTGCTCCTGGGGTCTATTCAGCTCGCTATGGACCGGATGCCGCAAGCCGTCAAGCCCGCCTCCTGGCAGAATTGGAAGGCCACCTTTACCGGGCTGCTTCAGTGATCAGCGCCTTGGCTCTGGCCAATCCCCAGGGGCAGGTGGTTCTGGAAGCAGAAGGGGAATGCCGCGGTGAGATCCTGAGCCACCCCAGGGGCACAGGCAAAGGTTATGAAGCCATTTTCTGGATCCGGGCCCTGGGCTGCAGCTATGGGGAGCTGTCCACCAACCAGAAGTTGAAGTTCAGCAGCCGGGGAAGGGCAGTGCGCAGTGTTGCTCCCAAGATCCAGCATCTCCTGAACCTGCGAATCAGACCAGAGCCGGAGCCGGAGTAAGTCCTGAGAGTAAGTCCTGGGGAGAAGGAACCACCAGAAGGTGGTCCACCCGGGTCTCCACAGTGGGTACATGGGGGTGAGGTTTGGGGCAATGGCCCGGTTGCTCAAGCCTTGATAGCACTATGTATGAGGTGAAGTTAAACCGGGTTCTGCATCAGTTGAGGCTCTTGCTGGGGTAGGGCTTGACGCTCTAATGCCTGATGGCGCAGCTGCTCATGCATGTGATCCACCTGGGCGTGGATGGTCAGGAGTTGGCCCTGCAGAGCACTGCTGTTGTCAATGCCCTGCAAAGCATCCAGGGCTGCTTCCAGGTGATGCTTGCAGGAAATTAGGGCAAGGCAACCCTGGGTACCAGCTTCTGTGGTCATTTGGTGTGGGTCATCTACAGTGACACTAGACCCACACCTTCATGGACGCAGGGGAAAATTGTAGCAAATGTGTCTTTTCTCCCTGATCTCTTCTGCTCCGACCCCATGGTTTACCACCGTTGGCCACCTGCTAAGGTGAGCCGGAAGGAGCTCTGTGCTGATGTTCTCCGACTACAAGCCGCGAGGTGGTTTTGATGAGTACTTTGTCGCAGCCAACAGACCCAGATCCTGTCTTGAACCACTCATCTCATCCCTGGGGAATCTTGGACTTGAAGAGATCAGTCGCAGCCATAGTGCTGCAGAAAGGTTGCTGCAACAGGTGGGTGCCACCTTTCGTCTTTATGACTCAGACATAGATGGTGGGGAGCGGATTTTACCCTTTGATCCCTTGCCACGGCTGATTACCGCTGGTGAGTGGGCCTCCTTGGAGGCCGGACTGATTCAGCGGTTGCAGGCTATTGATCTCTTCTTGGGTGATGTTTATGGGGATCAGCATATTTTGAACGATGGTGTCATTCCCCGGGAGTACATCGAGACATCCCAGGGCTGGCGTTCTGCCATGGTGGGTGTGGTTCCCCCCCTACAGCGCTGGTGCCATGTGGCGGGGCTGGACCTAATTCGTGATGAGGAGGGCACATGGCGAGTGTTGGAAGATAATCTGCGCTGTCCTTCCGGTGTAGCCTATTATCTGGAGAATCGACGGGTAATGAAGCGCATGTTCCCTAGTCTATTCCATAGCCGCACTGTCCAAGCCATTGATGACTATCCTTCCCACTTACTTCAGACACTACAAGATCTTGCTCCTTGGACTGAAACTCCAAAAGTGGTTGTACTGACACCTGGCTCATTTAACAGTGCCTACTTTGAGCACAGCTACTTGGCACAGCAGATGGGCATTGAGTTGGTGGAAGGTCGTGATCTATTTTGTCACAATGGTCGCGTTTGGCTCAAGAGCACCAATGGGAGCCAAGCCGTTGATGTCATTTATCGTCGCATTGATGACGACTTCCTAGATCCTAACTGCTTCCGTTCAGATTCTCTTTTGGGTGTGAGGGGGCTTATGGAACTGTATCGTCAAGGAACAGTTGCCATTGCCAATGCCCCGGGCACCGGGGTGGCTGATGACAAGCTGGTCTATACTTACATTCCAGAAATTATTGATTACTATCTTAAGGAGGAGCCCAAGCTCCAGAATGTGACCACCTACCGCTGTTCCTGTGCCCAGGACCTGGACTATGTTCTGGCCAATCTGGACAAGCTGGTGGTCAAATCTGTCTCAGAGGCCGGTGGCTATGGCATGCTGATTGGCCCCCATGCCACCACCGATGAGCTGGTGGAATTCTCTAACCGCATTCAGGCCAGCCCACGGAACTTCATTGCCCAGCCAACCCTCTATCTGTCAACAGTTCCTTCCATCAGCCATGGGGAAGTCTACCCCTGCCACGTGGACCTGCGGCCCTACTGCCTACGGGGACATGAGCCCTGGATCAGCCCCGGTGGCTTAACCCGTGTTGCCCTGAGACGAAACTCCCTGGTGGTCAATTCATCCCAGGGTGGTGGCTGTAAAGACACCTGGGTTGTCCAGGACGACCGACCATCGGTGAACGTCTAATGCTAGGTCGCGTTGCTGAATCTCTCTACTGGATGTTCCGCAATATTGAGCGGATCGAGAATCTGTCCCGCTTTCTGGAAGTGAGCAGTGCCATGGATCTTGACTCTGGAATAGCCATTGAACCATGGATGCCTCTCATTGATGCCTGTGGTGATCGGGAGTTATTTCAAGAGGTAAAGAGCTCCTTTAGCTCTGAAGAAATCGTAGATTTTCTAGTCCAAAGCAAGAATAATCCCAGCTCCATCCGCAGCTGCCTCCTTTTGGCACGGGAAAATGCTCGACAGATTCGCGAGGTGCTGAGCACTGAAATGTGGGAACATCTTAATGCCATGTATTGGCGACTCAAACATGAAGGCTCCTTTGCAGGTTTACCCAGCCTGGAATGGCTGGTTAGAATTCGTCAGGATTGCCAGCTATTTTATGGAATTGCTGATGTTTGTTTCAGTCGCAGCTTGGGTTGGCAATTTTGCCAGCTGGGACGACTGGTGGAGCGGGCAGATAAAACAGCTCGTATCCTTGATGTGAAATACTTTCTCCTTCTCCCCCATGGGGAAAACGTTGGCGGGGTAGTGGATCAACTGCAATGGATTGCTGTGCTCAAAACAGCCGGTGGTTACCAAATGTTTCGCCAGTCTAGGCAGCTGTCTATCACCCCCAAGGGTGTGGCCCAGTTTCTTCTTCTGGATCGCCACTTCCCCCGTTCGGTTCGGTTCTGCTTGGATGGCATTCACCAAGCCTTGGAGAACATCGACCCACAACAGGCCTCCAGTGAAAGAACCCTCGGTCGTCATGTGGGAATGATGAGGGCACGGTGGACTTATACAGATATTGTGGAGATAATCCAGTACGGGCTCCATGAAAGCATTGATCGGTTACAACAGGACCTGAACAAAACCCACAACCAATTGGAAGAAATCTACTTTCATGTCTCCCAGTCCTTCTCCCTCTGACTTTCCCTCCCCATCAAGAACTCCATGAAAGCCACCATAATCCACAATTTTGGCTATACCTACGACCGATCAGTTGAGCTGGGCTCCCATCGCTTCTGCCTGCGACCACGCAGCGATGGTCATCAGCGACTCCATTCCTTCATACTGCAGATCATTCCCCACCCCAGCAAGCAGTTCACCCTGCTCTCGGCCAGCAATGATGAGGTGATTCGTGCCTGGTTTAGTGGATGCACAGACCGCCTCACCATCAAAGCCACCTCCCAGGTATCCACCTGCCCCTACCCTCCCATTGCGGAGTGCATCGCACCTGTGGACAAGCCCCTTCCCTATGCCCTCAGTGATCGGGACCGTTCCTTGGAGGGCTACACCTTGGGCTGGTTGGCCAATGGCCAGCATGACTATGCCGCAGTACAGCTGGCCCAGGAAGCCCTAATGATGAGTGGGGACCACCAACCACTCAGTTTCCTATCCCAACTGATTGTTGTGATTAAAGAGCGAATCAGCTATAGCCTGCGCCACACAGGTCCAGCCTGGCCCGCAGGGCGAACCATCCGTGAAGGCATTGGCTCATGCCGAGATCTGGCCATGGTGTTTATTGAGTCCTGCCGCTCCATAGGACTTCCAGCACGGTTTGTTAGTGGCTACCACCTGGTGGAACCGCCACCGGAGCGCTATGAGCTCCATGCTTGGGCAGAGGTTTACTTGCCTGGGGCTGGCTGGCGAGGGTTTGACCCCAGCGGCACAGGGGAAATCAACCAGCGATACATTGCCATTTCCACTCCTTCTGATCCCATTAAAGCTGCTGCCGTGCAGGGCACCTATTCCTGCCCCACTGCCGTGAAGTCCAACTTCAACTGGAACATTACTGTTGATGTATCTCCTGAGGCTCCTGAGGCTCCCGATGAATCCCCAGATGCCCTCCTGCCTTCGCAATAACAGTCACAGAGATTCCCTATGAGACCCCCTATATGTTCCCCCATGGTCACTCAAGAAACCAGCCACCAGACCTGCTGTCCCCCTAGGGAGCTTCCGGCCCTGGCCAGATAGGGGAAGCCATGGTGCCAGCACTGCCCCGTGGGCTGTGGAGTCCGTGGGGCGCACCTGATTGCAGACCTGGGGCAAAGATTTGAGGACGGGTCTCCCCAGTAGCTACTTCCTCCCCGGTAGCTACTTCGCCAACAGGCCACGGGGATTCAGCACCCACCAGGCCTCCGGTAACCACCACCCGCAGGCCCCTATGGAGGTCGGGGGTAGCAAGCCGTCTTACCTACTGCCACAAGGCCTGCTTTTCAGCCTGAGGCCACTGATTCCAGGGGTGTTGGGCCAGAGCAGCGTTGCTCAGCCGCCTGTCCCCACTCACCTCTGGACCCAGCCAGGGGGGGAGGGGGAACCGGGCATCAGGCTGTTCCAACTCCACCTCTGCCAGTACCAACCCCTGGTTGGCACCTCCAAAGCAATCCACTATCCAGTCGCCACCAATCAGATCAAGCATGTGGCGCTCTTTGCTGACCTGGTGGCTGCAGTGCTCCAGCAAGCACTGACCATCCTCCAGGGGAATGGAATATTCAAACTCCCAGCACTGAATGGGGGAGGTGGGGGTGGATGGTTTCACCCCCATGGGTGCCTTCAAGGTGAGCCAGGCCCCTTGTCCATCATGGCGCACACGGGTGGTGACCCCATTGATGCTGCCCGTGATGTAGCCCTGGTTTAGACAGGTACTGGTGCGCACCTGGTCTTTCCAGGCCGTTGTGCGCACCAGGAAACGTCGCTCAATTTCCAGGTCCATGAACCCGATCCAGAAATCCCATCACACTGGTTCTCCAGAGCGACCGGAGACACCGAATTTTTGCCTTCCTTGAACGATTACCGGTGGAGCTTGGCCACCACCAGGTAGACCTGGAACCACGGTGGTTGTGCCATCCCACTTGTCAAGAAAGAGCTTGTAGAGCACCTGGTCATTGAGGCTTTTGTTGAGGGTTTCGTAGCGCTTGGCCTCCTGATCGGCAATGCGCACTTCGGTGCGGGCTTTCAGCAAACGCTGTTCGGCAATTTGCTTCTGCTCAATGGCTGCTCGATACTCCTCAGCAATCCGTAATCCTGTTAGGTCTAATCCTTGAACATCAACATAACCAAATTTGCTCAGCTCATCGGAGACCTTCTCTTGAACAATCTCGGAAATACTGTTCCACTCGGAGGCGATGGTGACCAGCTCGTACTGGGAGAAGACAGACTTGAGGGCCTTCAGCAAAGAGGGCTGAATAATGCGGCCATAGATCTGCTGGTTGGCAGTGGCAATGGAGCGGAAAATGCGGCCAGCTTGGTTGGGGCGGACTGCATATTTGATGGTAGCGGTGGCCTCAATGACCTGTAGGTCCTTGGTGAGGGAGGAGAACTCTTCAGGACGCACCTGGGTCTTGATGTCGAACATGGTAATGTTCTGGACCAGGGGAATCTTGAAGTTGGGACCGGCAGGGCGGGATTCACCGGTCACCTTCCCCAGAGTGGTCACCACAGCCACATTACCGGCTGGCACAATGAACAGGGTCTGGCTCAGGAGAATTAAGGCAACAGCAACGACAAATCCCAGGAGGGGCAAAAAGGCATTGCCGTTGTCGTTGTTGATGGGGCGGATGGGCGTCTGCATTGAGTTTGTGGGTGCACTTCCACTTTGTAGCTCCCAGGGCTTCTATGGGGTGGGTGATGGTGGATTTTCAAAGGGTGGTTTAAGGAGGCACTAGACACACCCCATACCCCCCATGGTGAGTCCCTTTAGGCAGGTTTAAGTGTAACAGGGGCTGATTTGCTGTTGGTTCGGAGCATTCTTGGCTAAGCTTGGGTTTCACCACGCTGCTCCCCCACCTGGTCCCATATGCCCCCTAGTGACGGCTGGAAACTACTGCAGCGCTATCGCCAAAGCACAAGGGTGGTGGCGGTGGTGGTCTCGGGAGCCTTTGCCTTTCCCGTGCTTTTTGTGTTTGGCGTCGCGCTCCGGGAGCTCTCCAAGCCGCCCCAACCATCCATCTATGCGGCTCCCACGGCTCCACCAAGCCCCACTCCCCTGCCAGAGCCCCCCTTGGACCCAGAAGCCCCCTTGAATGATGGCTCTCTCCCTCCTGAGCCACCGCCTCCCATCTCACCAACGGACCCGGAACCCTGATTAGCCCTGTGAACCATCAGCCCAGGAGAAGGAGAACAGCTGCATATGTTGCCCACCTGGGGTACCAGTTAGGGATAATCCAGGGTTAGCTTGGCAACCTATGCCCTTGGGCAGTTTTTTCTCATTGGTTCCGTGCCCACTGTTTTCCCCCAGCTCTTCAGCCTTTCCCAATGGTCAGCCTCTCGACTCATTAGGGGAGTGACCGCCCTCCTGGTGCTTGGACTTGGCCCTACCCCTGCTCTGGCCATTCCGGAAGAGGAGGCTATCCAGAAGCTTGATGCAGTAGCCGTCTATGTGTTGGTCAATGGCGAGAAACAGCCTGCCCTCTACCACGAGACGGACCAGCTTGTCCTGCCCATGTTCATGGATATTCAACAGGCTCAGGAAGCACAGCGCAGCTTGAATGAGCTACCGGATGGTGAGGTTAGCCAAGTGCTTTTCCTGCCCCTAAACAATGCCCTTGATATGAACGAGAAGCTGACCCAGGACCTGGAAGAAAGCGGTGAGGAGCGGCCTCTGGTCACTGTGCTGGTGCCTGCCGAGGAAGATTGGAGAAAAGCCGAAGAGCTTCTATTGGCAGAAGGGGTCTCTGAAGAAAAAATTAGTGAGAATCTGCAAGTTCCTGTTTTCTTCACTGAGCCTCACATCACCGTCACACCTCCGGGGACAGAGGAGCCCAAAATTGCTCTGTTTTTCCAGTACAACCAGTTACAAGAAGCCAAGATGAACGTGCCAGATTTTGAGGGCACAGAAGGGGTAATTGACTGGCGTGCGGCAGTCAAGTTGATCATTGACGACGAAGAAGACAGATTCCATTTTGTGTCCACTAATAACCGCTTGATAGAGCAGGTGAGGGAAGTGCTAGGGCAGTTGAGGGCCCAGGAGCAGTTGCTGCGCAGCAGGATCTCTGAGGTGCAGGGGCAACTGCAAGCACTGGAAGAGGAGCAGCCTTTAGGGGAGCAGCCTTTGGAGGAGCAACAGGAGCAAGCCCAGCCTGGTAATTAGGTGCCCGGTCTTGGGGGCAGCAAACCCACCACCAGCCCTGCCCCCAAGAGCAACAGACCCAGTCCAATGGCCAGAACACGGCCATTGAAATTGGCTGCCTGGGAGTAAACCCCTGTGGCCATAAACACCCCACCCAGCACCACTGCTGGGACCATGACCAGGCCCCGGGCAAGACGGTTGCCCATTATGACCTCAACTCACACCAAAGCTTAGCTCCACAGCTGGAGCAGAATCAGTGCTCCACCCTGTGTGGTGGGTTCCAGGTCAACACATTTGCGGCAATCCCTCCTACTGGCCACTGGCCACTCCAGCTGGGCTGGGCAGGCCCACCATTTGAGCATTGCTCTTGCCTGGTGGCACCATGGGGTAGCAGTTTTCACCGGGACGAACCCGCACATCCACAAGCACTGGGCCATCATGGTCTAAGGCGGCCTGGAGGCCAGGGCGTAGATCCTCACCCCTGTGAATACAGAGACCCTTGACTCCAAAGGCCTGGGCTAGGGCCACAAAGTCTGGCATGCCATTGTTCATGGCGGAAGCGGAGTACCGCTCTCCATAGAAGCTTTCCTGCCACTGGCGCACCATGCCCTGCCACTGGTTGTTGATGATGATGATCTTGGCCGGCAGGTGGTATTGGGCCAAGGTGCCCAACTCTTGAATGTTCATCAGAATGCTGGCATCACCGGCAATGCAAACCACGGGATGGTCTGGTAGGGCCGTCAGCACACCTATGGCAGCCGGCATTCCAAAGCCCATGGTGCCCAGGCCGGAACTGCTGATCCACTGGCGGGGACCATTGCGCAGGTACTGAGCAGCCCACATCTGGTGTTGGCCCACATCCGTGGTCACAAAGCTGTTGGGTGCCAAATCCCGTAGGGCAATGAGCACCTCCTGGGGATAAATCTCCTGGGAAGCTGGCGGTGTCATGAGGGGATAACGCTGCTTCCAGTGGTCAATGCGCTGTAACCAGGCCGCCGTCCTGCTGGAGGGCTCATCTTGCTTGCAAAAGGTCAGGAGCCGCTCCAGGTTGTCCTTCAGATCACCCACCACTGCCAAATCGGGGCAGCGATTCTTGGCAATCTCTGCCGGGTCAATCTCAAAGTGGATAACTTGGGCGTGGGGGGCAAAGGTGTCCAGCTTGCCTGTGACCCGATCATCAAAGCGGGCACCACAGGCAATGAGAAGATCACATTCCGTAACGGCAAAGTTGGCATAGGCGGTGCCATGCATCCCCAACATGCCTACAGAGAGACCATGGTTTTCATCAAAAGCACCCTTGCCCATCAAGGTGGTGGTTACCGGGATACGGAGGTGTTCCGCCAGGCTGGTTAACAACCCATGGGCATCTGCAGCAATGGCTCCACCTCCCACATAGAAGAGTGGTCGCTGCGCCCCACGGATCATGTCTAATGCCCTATGGAGCGTGCAATCTGTTGCCGAAGGGGGCAATGTGAACCCCGGTGGTCTACAGCTGCCAGGCTCCACCGGCCTGTAGTCAAAGCATTCCTGGCCCACATCTTTGGGCACGTCAATGAGCACCGGTCCAGGGCGCCCTTGGGCCGCCACGTAAAAGGCCTGGGCCACAATGGGGGCTATGTTCCGTGGATCCCTGACCACCCAGGAGTGCTTGATGATGGGCAGGGTGATACCAAAAATATCAGTTTCCTGGAAGGCATCTGTTCCAATGGCAGGCCGGGGCACCTGACCGGTGATCACCACCAAGGGCACAGAATCCATCTGAGCCGTGGCGATGCCAGTGACCAGGTTGGTGGCCCCAGGGCCAGAGGTGCCAAAGCAAACCCCCACCTTCCCCGTAGCTCTGGCATAGCCATCAGCGGCATGGGCAGCCCCCTGCTCATGGCGCACCAAAATATGCTGGAGCCAGCCCCGCTGTTCCGCCTTGTAAAGCTCGTCATAAATGGGCAGAATCGCCCCGCCGGGGTAGCCAAAGATGTGCCTCACCCCATGGCGGTGGAGTGAGTCAATGAGAGCAAAACCCCCGTTGACCTGTTGGGTCGCTTCCAGGGGACGGGGTGTGGTGAAGCCAGTGCGAACAGGAGTGACAGTCACGGGTGCCAGGGTTAAAGCCCCCTTGGGGATGTGTTTAGGTTATGAGATTTATGGACAAATTTCTGGAACCGTTCATTTTATTGCCTAATACCTTTATTCCCTAATACTTTTTTCGGGGATTTTTCGGGGGCTTTCAGAGTAGTCCCAGGGCATGGAGAGGACCATGGCCACTCAGGATCTCCACCAGCACAGCCAAAAATCCCACCATGGCCAGGCGAC
>RKSC01000168.1 GCA_007571085.1 Synechococcus sp. PNGco_S_binSS4 | reverse complement strand
TGCTTAAAATGAATATACTCTTCAGTTCTTGTTGGGAAACATGGAGTTAATTCTTCTTTGTTATTATCGCCATATTGCTTACGTGTGGTCTCGTAGGCCAAGGCTGGATTAGGAAAAGTGCCTAAACCCATAAGGCCAACAGCAAGCAGAGCTTTAAGGGGCGAAGCAGACACGGGGCAAAATCATCGGCAAGAAGCTTTTTATCTTACTTAATGCTCAAAGTCAGGTCTATTTATGCCGCTAATACAATTGGCACACTTACCCATATCCCCTGCCATCTGCACAGGGAACCCAAGGTGAGTAAAGGCGGGGGAAGTCCCCTAGCTCCAGCAAAAAGATCTATGACAGATGGCCTGAAGTGCTACATGGACCAGTCTAGATGGGAAGGGTGAAGCGGAGCCATCTTGTTTTTGCTCGGATCTGAATTGCTTCTTCCACGGCGGCCTCTAGATACTGGGAGATCCAACGGTAACGTTTTTTGCTGCAGTCACCTTCCGGGTCGTAGCACTTTACAATGGATGATAGCCTCTTGGAAGAGTTCTCCAGAGTAATGTACTGAAAAGGATTCTTGCCCTTGGATGATGTATGGCCATCCCGGTCTTTCAGGCCGTGGATATGGATGCCAACAATTCCCATCTTATTATTCCAGGACTCATAGATTTCGTAGTTGATCCACTTGCGATTAGCGGTATTCCTCCCCACCAGGACAACGGTGCAGGAACGACCCTTCATCTGGTCGGCGATCCAGCTCTTGATTGCACTGTCCCCACTTTTCTTGATAGCTTCCCAATCATTGTCTACAGCCGCTCATGGCACAGGAAGTAACCGTCCAGGATTCAGAAGACCACTATGGGCATGAGGGTCACCATGAATGCATCCAGCCGGAATGTGTCCAGCTAGCCCGTACTTCCCATGAGGGCGAACAACCCGGCAACCAGGGTCACGCTCCAGTTCTTGAGCCTGGCTGACTCCCCGGCAAGGCGGTTAATAACACCTTGAATCAATTCAAGGTGCTTGAGCTTGGCCTCCAGGGAGCCATCAGTGTCTGGGTCATGGGCCAGCAAATTGTGGGAAGGTTACCTCCTCCAGGGAGCAACGGGATCAGTTGAAACATACAACACTGCGTCCAGGCCATGGGTGTCTGTACAGGCCATAACAACTATGCCCGTGAGGAGTTGGATAAATCCCTAACCCATGGGCACGTGCCCATACATACTACTCCCGGATTATTGAGGCCCTTCCCAGGCGGAATGCCAATAAGACCTTTGATGCCAGAATGCTTGACACCCAGCCCTGCAGTTCCCCCAGCCCGTTGGAAAACGGTAGGTGGTGCCACCATACTCTCACCAGGCTGGGCCAGGTACACCGGGCCAGGTACAAAAAAGCGCCCCTTAAATGGGGCGCTGCAGATGAAACTTGAAGAGATTGACCGCAGATCAGCAGACCAGCAGATCAGTAGTCAAAGTCTCCACCCATGCCACCACCAGCAGGGGCGGGAGCAGCTTCTTTCTTCTCGGGCAGGTCAGCCACGATGCACTCAGTGGTGAGCACCATGCCGGCAATGGAGGCGGCATTTTGCAGGGCAGAGCGGGTCACCTTGGCTGGATCAACAATGCCAGCTGCCAGCAGGTCCTCATAGGAGCCTTTGGCGGCGTTGTAGCCCTCATTGAAGGGACGACCTTTCACATTCTCAGCCACCACGGCACCATTTACACCAGCGTTGTCGGCAATGCGACAGAGGGGAGCGGTGAGGGCAGTGGCCATGATGAGGGCGCCAGTTTGCTCTTCACCGGAGAGGTTGTCTTGAGCCCAGGCTTGCAACTGGGGCATGAGGTGAACCAGGGTGGTGCCCCCACCGGGAACAATTCCTTCTTCCACAGCAGCCTTGGTGGCATTGATGGCGTCTTCAAGGCGCAGCTTCTTGTCTTTCATCTCGGTTTCTGTGGCCGCACCCACTTTCACCACGGCCACACCACCGGCCAGCTTGGCCAGGCGCTCTTGCAGTTTCTCCTTGTCGTAGGAGGAGTCCGTCTCATCAATCTGACGGCGGATCTGCTCGCAGCGCTCTTTCACATGGGCCTCTTGGCCATCCGCCACGATGGTGGTGGTGTCCTTGGTGATGGTCACCCGACGGGCTGTGCCCATCATGTCCACCTTGGCATTATCCAGCTTGAGACCGGCATCTTCGGTGATCATCTGACCACCAGTCAGCACTGCCATGTCCTCCAGCATGGCTTTACGGCGGTCGCCAAAGCCAGGAGCTTTCACTGCTGCCACATTCAGCACCCCACGTAGACGGTTCACCACCAGGGTGGCCAGGGCTTCTTTCTCAATGTCCTCGGCAATAATCAGGAGGGGTTTGCCAGTGCGGGCGATTTGCTCCAGCACAGGCACCAGATCCTGCACCAGGGTGATTTTCTTGTCAGTGAGCAGAATGTAGGGCTCATCCAGCACCGCCTCCATGCGCTCATTGTCGGTGGCGAAGTAGGGGGAGATGTAGCCCTTGTCAAAGCGCATGCCCTCAGTCACCTCCAGCTCGGTGCTCATGGACTTGCCTTCTTCCAAGGAGATGACACCCTCCTTGCCCACTTTGTCCATGGCGTCAGCAATTTTCTGACCCACTTCAGGATCATTGCCGGCAGCAATGGCACCCACTTGGGCAATGGCATTGTTGTCTGTCACCGGAACGGCCAGCTTCTCGATTTCGCTGACCAGAAAATCGGCAGCTTTATCAATGCCACGCTTCAAGGAAATTGCATTGGCGCCGGCAGCCACGTTGCGCAGGCCAGCCTTCACCATGGCATGGGCCAAGACGGTGGCTGTGGTGGTGCCATCACCAGCAGCATCGTTGGTTTTTGAGGCTGCCTGGCGAATCAGGGCCACACCGGTGTTTTCGATGTGATCCTCCAGTTCGATTTCCTTGGCAATGGTGATGCCGTCATTAATGATTTGGGGTGCACCGAATTTCTTCTCCAGCACCACATTGCGACCCTTGGGACCCAGGGTCACAGCAACGGCTTCATTGAGGGTATCAATGCCTTTTTCTAAAGCGCGGCGGGCGCTTTCGCTGTAAATGATGCGCTTAGCCATTGAAAGTGTCTCTTAGGAAAGGTTGACGGGAAAAAAGGAGTGGCGGAAGAGGTCAGCCGACAATGGCCAGGATGTCTTTTTCACTGAGGAGGACGTACTCGTCAGTGCCCAGCTTGATGTCTGTGCCGGCGTACTTGCTGTAGAGCACCCGATTGCCAGTGCTCACTTCCGGGGTCTGCCGGCTGCCATCCTCATTGCGCTTGCCAGGACCCACCTGGACCACTTCACCCACTTGGGGCTTCTCCTTGGCGGTATCAGGAAGAAGGATGCCGCCAGCGGTTTTCTCTTCTGACTCGGAGACCTTCACGAAGACCCGGTCACCCAGGGGCTTGACGGTGGAAACGCTGAGATTAACTGCTGCCATGGGGAAAAGGGGGTTTCAGCATCTGAAAGCCAAAGTTGCTCCTGTGGTTGAGTTGGTCTTGGATTGAATTGATCAGCCCTGACATAGGAGAACGAAGGCTTGAACGCCAGGAGTTAGCACTCTCGGCGCTTGACTGCCAAATTAGGGATCCCCATGGTGAGCCAACAAGGTCTGGCCTGTGCGGTTGACCGAACTCTGACCATCCCCACCCATGGCCCATGGGTGCGGTGGTAAGGTGCTCATGCACTCTCCCTCTGCGAGTCCCTCCCTCTATGAGCGCCACTGCCATTGCATCCACAAGCCAAGGAACCATCCGCCAAATCATTGGCCCCGTTGTGGACGTGGAGTTTGCCGCTGGTGATTTGCCCAGCATCTACGATGCCTTAACCATTGAAGCTACCAACCCAGCTGGACAAGGGGTATCGGTGACCTGTGAAGTGCAGCAGCTTCTGGGAGACCGCACGGTGCGGGCCGTGGCCATGAGCAGCACCGATGGTCTGGTGCGGGGCATGGAGGTCACTGCCACAGGTAACCCCATCTCTGTCCCGGTTGGTGAATGCACCCTGGGGCGCATCTTCAATGTTTTGGGGGAACCCGTTGATGAGCGGGGTCCAGTGGAAAAAAACCAGACTGCTCCAATCCACCGCACTGCCCCCAGCCTCACAGACCTGGAAACCAAGCCCCGGGTCTTTGAAACGGGCATCAAGGTTATTGACCTTCTGGCTCCATACCGTCAAGGCGGCAAAGTGGGTCTCTTCGGTGGTGCCGGCGTTGGCAAAACCGTGCTCATTCAGGAGCTCATCAACAACATTGCCAAGGAACACGGTGGTGTGTCCGTGTTTGGGGGCGTGGGTGAGCGCACTAGGGAAGGGAATGACCTCTATGAAGAGTTCAAAGAGTCCGGCGTGATCAACCCGGAGGATTTAAGCCAGTCCAAGGTGGCCCTCTGCTATGGGCAGATGAACGAGCCTCCCGGTGCCCGCATGAGAGTGGGCCTCTCTGCTTTGACCATGGCCGAGCACTTCCGTGATGTGAACAAGCAGGATGTGCTGCTGTTTATTGACAATATCTTCCGCTTTGTGCAAGCCGGTTCTGAGGTGTCTGCTCTGCTGGGGCGCATGCCTTCTGCGGTGGGTTATCAGCCCACCCTGGGCACTGATGTGGGTGAGCTACAGGAGCGCATCACCTCCACCCTGGAAGGCTCCATCACATCCATCCAGGCTGTCTATGTACCAGCGGATGACCTGACCGACCCGGCCCCAGCCACCACCTTTGCCCACCTGGATGCCACCACGGTGCTCTCCCGTGCCCTGGCCTCTAAGGGCATCTATCCCGCTGTGGATCCCCTGGATTCCACCAGCACCATGCTGCAGCCATCCGTGGTGGGTGATGAGCACTACACCATCGCCCGGTCTGTGCAGTCCACCCTGCAGCGCTACAAGGAATTGCAAGACATCATTGCCATCCTTGGCCTGGATGAGCTCTCAGAGGATGACCGCAAGACCGTGGATCGGGCCCGCAAAATTGAGAAGTTTCTCTCTCAACCCTTCTTTGTGGCTGAGGTCTTCACTGGTCAGTCTGGCGAGTACGTCAAGCTGGAAGATACCATCAAGGGCTTCCAGGAAATCCTCTCCGGCCAGCTGGATGACCTGCCGGAGGCCGCATTCTACTTGGTGGGCAGCATTGATCAGGCCAAGGCCAAAGCGGCCAAGATCAAAGCTGAAACCAAGGCCTAGCCTGCCCATCCCACACTCTTCCCTGGATCAGCCTCCACACCGGCAGATCCTTTCCCCTCATTCTTTCTGTTCCCATGAGCCTCACCCTACGGGTTCTCACCCCAGACACCAACGTCTTTGATGGGGCGGCCGACGAAGTCATCCTGCCCAGCACCACTGGTCAGCTGGGGGTGCTCACAGGCCATGCCTCCCTACTCACTGCTCTGGATGTGGGGGTGCTGCGGTTGCGGGAAGGTTCCTCCTGGAGCTCCATTGCCCTAATGGGTGGATTTGCTGAAGTGATTGATGATGAAGTCACCGTGCTGGTTAACGGTGCGGAGCGGGGAACAGACATCAACCGTGGGGAAGCCGAGAAGGCCTTTGCTGCTTCCCGAGAAGAGCTGACCCGGGTTGCAGGGCAAATCAACACTCCAGAAAAACTTCAGGCCCAGCAAAAGGCCAGCCGTGCACGAGCACGGCTTCAGGCCGCTGGTGGTACACTGGATTGATTTCCTGGCCCCATGGGAACAGACCTGTATTGGTCTGATGCCCCACATCTGCCTGCCTTGACAAGCCAGGGCTTGACTCCTAAGCTCCCCATTCTCCCTTTCCACACCCTTCACCACCCACCATGGACACTGCAACTAGCAACGGCGCCAGCCTAGCCGCAATTGTCAAGGAGCAAGAAAGCCTGTGCAAGGCTGGCCTCCGACAAACCTTTGGCTCCACACTTTGCTTTGGCAGAATGTCCCGGCCAATTGTATCCAAAGTTCGCCTGCAGCGGATGAGGACAATGGTGGGGCTTTGGGAAACTGCTCGTCAGCTTCATTCGGCAGATCAATGACCCTTAAATGACTCTTAAACTCCAAGGTTCTTAAATTCCAAGCTGAGAGCCTTGAGAGGCTTTTTGTGGGAGATTCTTGTGACAAAACTGCGAGGAAAACCTGTGAGAAAACTTATATCTCAATATCTTGATATATCTCAATATCTTGGAAAGATCCTAAAATAGCAATGTAGCCTCTGCTTGATCTAAACTTGATCTAAACAGCTTCTGCTTATCTAATCTTCATCTTCAAGCAGTTGCTCAAAAACCCTGTATTGCTCCTGTTGACTGGTCAACTCTTCCCCGGAGTTTTGTTTCATCTGGTCTTGGTGCTCCTGCTCTATGGTGCCCATGCGGGCCAGAAGATGGTCAGGGATGTGGCCATCAGGGCTGGCCTTCATCAACTCCCTGAAAAACTCCTGGGGATCCTGGGTGGTCTCCAGGGGGTGGCGCCCCTTGCATGTTTGTTGAGCTGGCTTTTCTTGAGGAAGGGGAAGCTTTTGCGGCAGCTGGCGTTTTAAGGCAGCCAGGCGCTCGAGACTGGTGGAATCCATCAGGTCTAGGTGCAACTGAGGGTGCGGCGGGTTTGCCGACCGGTGACCGGGTTGTTTCCCTCGGCCCGCTGGCAGAGACCCCGGAGCTGATCCTTGCGTAAAATCACGTTGGTGAAGTCTGCACCAGCAATATGCACATCCTCAAAGCGGGCATTAAACGCAAAGGCATCCTCCAGGCGGGCATCTCTTAAATCTGCTCGACGAAGAATACTAGAGTCTAGGGTGGCCTCTCTCAAATCAGCACCCCGCAGGTTGGCGTCTTGAAGTTTGGCCCCAAACAGGCTGGCACCCCGCAAATCTGAGCCGCTGAGATTGGCTTCCCGCAGATTGGTCAGGTTAAATGTGGTGCCCCGCAGGTCTTGGCCCTGGAAATCAGCCCCTATGAGGGACTGCTTGGCGTAGTCCATGGCCCCCAAGGCTGGAGGTGGTGCCCAAAGAGCTGTTAAGACAAGGCCAAAGGCCAACAGGTGGGCCAGCAGCAAGGCCATGGTTTAAGGGAAGCTTCACCCAGCCTAGTGGTGTCCTGTGGGTTTTCTAACCACCAGACCAGGGGAATCTTTAGACCATCCTCCATAACACACAATGACCATGCCCTCTTCCGGTGAGCGGGGACTGGCTGCAGAGCATCGGGTGGCAACAGTGCTGGTGGAGCAGGGCTGGGAGATGCTGGAACATCGCTGGCACTGTCGTCATGGGGAAATGGACCTGCTGCTCCACCGGAATGGGCAGCTGTTGATCGTGGAGGTGAAATGCCGCAATACCGCAGGGCTTGCCTTTGTGGGTGGTCCTGGCAACTGTCTCAGCTGGCAGCAGCAGCGGCGCCTAGGGCAAGCTTTTGGCCTCTGGCTGCAGGAGGCGCCCCAGTGGAGCCATTGTGAGGTGACCATGGGGCTGGCGGTGGTGTGTGGTCAGCAGATTATCTGGGTGGGTCTGGAGAATGCTGTAACCCAACCTCCCCCACATCTAGATTGATCAAGCTGCAACACCACAGGCGTTTAGGACAGCACTGGTTACGTGACCAGGGCGTGCTGGGGCAGATTGTCACCGCTGCGGAGTTTCACCCCAAGGATCGGGTCCTGGAAATTGGTCCTGGACGAGGGGCCCTGACACAACACCTGCTGGCCGCCCGGGTGGCTGCCGTTGTGGCTGTGGAATTGGATAACCAGCTCATTGGTGGCTTGCAGCAGCGCTTCGGCGGTGATGAGCGCTTCTTACTGCTCCACGGCGATGCATTGGATGTGCTGAAGCTGCCCCTACCCCATAACCCCAACAAAGTTGTGGCCAACATTCCCTACAACATCACTGGTCCCCTGTTGCAGCGGCTCATGGGAAGCCTTGCCCAG
Source organism: Synechococcus sp. PNGco_S_binSS4 (assembly GCA_007571085.1). Lineage (GTDB taxonomy): Bacteria > Cyanobacteriota > Cyanobacteriia > PCC-6307 > Cyanobiaceae > Synechococcus_B. The sequence goes on along the minus strand of RKSC01000168.1, from coordinate 29,187 downwards.
CCACGACAACCCCCCTTCCAACACTTGACCCTTCTGCTGCAGAAGGAGGTGGCGGATCGCATCACGGCCTTGCCCGGTAGCCCTGCCTGTGGAGCCCTTACCGTGCGCATGCAGCTCATGGCAGAGGTGAAGCCAGTCTGTACTGTGCCCCCAGACTGCTTTTCCCCCCCCCCAGCTGTCACCTCTGCGGTGGTGGTGCTCATGCCCCAACCACTGGATCAGCGCCCTTACACAATGGAACAAGCCCCCCTATTGGAGCGGCTGCTGCGGGTGGCCTACGGTGGGCGCCGTAAGATGCTCCGCAAAACCTTAAGGAGCCTCTGGCCAGTAGGAAGTCTTGAGCAGGCGGCCCATCAGGCTTCTGTAGACCTGAGCCAGCGCCCCCAAGATCTCACCCCTGGCCAGTGGGTAGCCTTGACACACGCCCTGGGGCACTTTTCCGCCCATGACCTGCCTGCAGCTGGAATCTCCCGCCAAAGTGAACCTGCACCTGGCCCTGCTGGGTCTGAGGGATGACGGTTTCCATGAGCTGGCCATGGTGATGCAGGCCATCGACCTCTGTGATGAGCTGATGCTGGAGACCCACAGTGGTCTGCAGCTTCACTGTGAAGGGGCAGAACTGGCCAGTGACCAAACCAACTTGGTGATGCAGGCGGCCCTGCTGCTGCGGCAAGCCTTCCCTGAGCGGCAGTTGAACGCCCGGATGCATCTGCGGAAGCGCATTCCCGTCAGGGCAGGTTTGGGGGGTGGCTCCAGCAATGCAGCCGCCGCTCTCGTGGGCTTAAACCGGCTCTGGGAGCTGGAACTCTCCGCCGAAGAGCTAAGGCTCTATGGGGCCCAGCTGGGATCTGATGTGCCCTTTTTTATGGCGGGAGGTACCCAGCTCTGCTTTGGACGGGGTGAGCGGTTGGAACCGGTGGCCAAGACCGGGGGAGGGGCCGTCTTGCTCGGCAAACGGGTTGATGCATCAGTGAACACCGCCTGGGCCTATGGCCTCTGTCGGCAGGAGTTGGGCCAGGGTTATTTGAGAGGAGAGCAGGCTTTCTGCCGCGCCCGCCAGACCATGCGCCATGGGGAGATGGTGGCAGCCTTGCAGCGGGGAGATTTTCCCACAGTGGGTGAGCTGCTCTGTAACCAAATGGAAGGGGTGGTGACCGCCCAGGTGCCTGCCGTGGGGAAAAGCCTAGAGCTGCTGGGCCAGATTCCCAACTGCTGTGGAGTTTCCATGAGTGGTTCTGGCCCCAGTGTATTTGCCCTCTTCCCCACCATGGAGGCTGCCCAGGTGACTCACCGCAGCTTGTCTGGTCACCTCAAGGACAACGGCATGGACTCCTGGGCCTGTGGTCTCCGGGAGGATGGGGTTCGTTTTTGCTGAGCTTTGGCCATGACCCAACCCACATCCCCTGGAAGAGAACCTGGGCCTCCGGATTCCCCAGGTCCCCACTACGGACCCCTTCGCTACATGGTGGGCTGGTTGAGTAGCAGCCTATTTGCTGTGCTCTCCTGGCTGGTGGCCCAGAGGCTTGTGGTCCACTTCACCCTCCATCCTCCCCACTACAGCAAGCCCATTGCCCAAAGCATTGCTGTGGCCCTCAAAACCATTCTCATCGGCACCAGTTTTCTGGCTGTTTTCAGTTTCATCTTCATTGGCCTGGGGCTGTTCCTATTGCTGGTGCGCTCCTTACTTCCCAGCAGTGCTCCCTAGATCCCAGCTGGCTAAACTGGAGTAGGTAGTGGTTCATTCCCCATGACACCCCATGATCTGGGCCTCCTGGCCTTGCTCTTGAGCCCTGGACTGATGCTTTCTGTGCTCCTGCTCACCAGCTTTGCTGCAGGTGGTTGAGCCACCTTGCAGACCCATGACTCCCAGCCTGGGTTAACTTTGAGAAGCTTTCCTTTCAATGCTCACCACATGGGCATGACCTTGGGCTTGTGGCAGAAACCCTTCTTTTCAATGCTCTCCGCGAAGCCATCGATGAGGAGATGGAGCGGGACCCCCGTGTGCTGGTCATCGGTGAAGATGTGGGACACTACGGTGGGTCCTACAAAGTCACCAGGGACCTCTACAAAAAATATGGGGAGCTGCGGCTCCTCGATACCCCCATCGCAGAGAACAGCTTCACCGGCATGGCAGTGGGAGCAGCCATGACGGGCTTGCGCCCTATTGTGGAGGGCATGAACATGGGCTTTTTGCTCCTGGCCTTTAATCAGATTTCCAACAACATGGGCATGTTGCGCTACACCAGTGGGGGCAACTACACAATCCCTGCCGTGGTGCGAGGGCCAGGGGGTGTGGGGCGACAGCTGGGGGCAGAACACAGCCAACGGTTGGAGGCCTATTTCCATGCGGTGCCCGGAATCAAGATTGTGGCCTGCAGCACCCCCACCAATGCCAAGGGCTTGCTGAAGGCTGCCATTCGTGATGACAACCCGGTCCTGTTCTTTGAGCACGTGCTGCTCTACAACCTGAGCGAAGAGCTACCAGAAGGCCACTACACCTGTGCCTTGGACCAGGCAGACCTGGTGCGGGAAGGCCAAGATGTGACACTGCTCACCTATTCCCGCATGCGCCACCACTGCCTCAAAGCTGTGGAGCAACTCACCGCATTGGGCCATGATCCAGAACTCATTGACCTGATTAGCCTAAAACCCTTTGACTTGGACACCATCACGACCTCCATCCGCAAGACTCACCGGGTGGTCATCGTGGAGGAGTGCATGAAAACTGGTGGCATTGGCGCTGAGCTCATGGCCCTCATCAATGAACACTGCTTTGATGAGCTGGATGCCCGGCCTGTTCGCCTCTCCTCCCAGGATATCCCCACCCCCTACAACGGCACCCTAGAAAACCACACCATTATCCAACCGCACCAAATTGTGGAAACCTGTCAGCAACTGATTCGAGGTCAGATTTAAAATGGTCCGTCAAGGATGGTTCCCCGTGATTCTGGCTGCAACACTGGCGGCCGTGGTCTTGCTGAGCAGTCAGTCACTCCAGCTGGGCCTAGATCTGCGGGGAGGACATCAGCTCAGCGCCCGGGTGTTGAGTTCTGATCCAGAGTTGGTCATTACTGCCCCTGATCTGGATGGAGTCAAAAACGTGATCCAGCGGCGCATTGATGGCCTAGGAATTGCCCAAACCCAAATCTACACAGTGGGCTCAGATCGGGTGGTGGTGCAACTACCCATTCCCCAGGTCACCCAGGGGGATGATGGAGAAGCCCCTGAGGAACAGGTGGATAACACCCTGCAACAGGCGGCAACCCAGATCACCAAAAAGGCCTTTCTCCAATTTGGCATCCTGCGTCCCAGTGAAGTGGATCGCTACAGAACATTGGTGGAGGAGCGCCAAGACGCCAGCCGTGAGGTGCTCATTGGCCAGCTGCAACTGGAACAGCTGCAGAGAGCTCGCGGAGCCGGGGCTGAACAGCGTGGTGCTGTGCAGGAGGCCCTGGCAACCGCTCAGGCAAACCTGGACCAGCTGGAACAGGACATCGGTCAGTTGTTTGACCTGTATCCCCTCACCGGTGAGGATCTGGTGCAGGCGGTGGCTGAGCCCAATCCGCAGTCCCAAGGAAGTTATTACCAGCTGAACCTCACCTTCTCCGCAGATGGGGCACAAACCTTTGCTGATCTCACCAAGCAAGTAGCCTCCAACCCCAACCTACGGTTGGCCATTCTCTTGGATGGCCGCTCCATCAGTGAGGCCACTGTGGGACCAGAGTTTCGTGAGAATGGGATTACAGGAGGCGGGGCCCGCATTACTGGTACCTTCAGCCTGGAGCAAGCCCGGGAGCTGGAGGTGCAGCTTCGGGGAGGCTCCTTGCCCTATGACACTGAAATCGTGGAGCAGCGCACCGTGGGGGCCACCTTGGGCTCTGACAATGTGCGCCGCAGCCTCAGTGCTGCCCTGGTGGGTTTGGTCTTTGTGAGTGTGTTGATGGTGATGATCTATCGGCTGCCTGGCCTGGTGGCTGTTGCAGCCTTGGCCATCTACGCCATTTTCAATCTGGCTGTCTATGCATTGATTCCGGTGGTGCTCACCCTGCCGGGCATTGCTGGCCTGATTTTGAGTTTTGGTATGGCGGTGGATGCCAATGTGCTCATCTTTGAGCGCATCCGGGAGGAGCTGCACTCTGGCCGCAAGCTCTACCAAGCAGTGGAGGCTGGCTTCGGCAGAGCCTCTAGCTCCATCTTTGATGGCAGTGTCACCACCTTGATCAGCTGTTTGGCCCTGGGCTACCTAGGCAGTGGCTTGGTGCGGGGCTTTGCCATCACCCTAGGCATTGGGGTGGGCCTTAGCCTATTCACAAGCCTGATCTGCAGCAGGACAATTTTGAAAACCACCCTCTTACTGTATCCAACCCTTCGCCAGATCAAGTACTTCCAGTCTGTGCAATGACCTCAAGCGAGATCCTTCCCTCCCCCCCTGAGATACCGTCAGGCCCTAAACCCCAGGCGCCCATCCCCCATGGGCCTTTTACAGGATTTCAAGCCAGCCGTTACCGCTGGGTACTCTTGGGCCTCTCAGGTCTAATGATATTGCTGTCTCTTTTGGGCTTTGTGCTCAATGGGATGGATCCTCAAATTGGTGGTCCCCTACGGGCTGGGCTGGACTTCCGTGGTGGAACCAGTATCCAGATGGAGTTGGCTTGCCATAATCCTGGCCCCTGTGAAGACAGTGAGCGGCTCCAGCTGCCGGTGGTGCGCTCGGCTCTGGCGGAGCTGCAATTGGATTCTGCAGGGGATCAGCCCCCACCTGCACCATCTAGCTTTAGCCTCCAGCTTCTAGACAATGGGGAGGGTCTGCTGCTGCGCTCCACGGCCTTAACCATTGAGCAGGCCGAAGCCATTGAGAGCCACCTGGGCAGATCCGAATCCCTGGGCCAGTTTCAAGGGGAGCGCACCCAAGTGGACACCATTGGTCCATCCCTGGGGGACCAGTTGCTCAGATCTGCCCTTCTAGCCTTGGGGGCTGCATTTTTGGGGGTGGCTATCTATATCGCCATTCGCTTTTCTCCAATCAACGCCGTTTTAGCCCTAGGGGCACTTGTCCATGACGTGGTGATCGTGGCTGGGCTCTTTGCCTGGTTGGGTCGGTTGTTTGATGTGGAAGTGGATAGCCTTTTTGCAGTGGCCCTGCTGACCCTGGCGGGATATTCGGTGAACGACACCGTGGTGGTGTTTGATCGTATCCGGGAAACCAATGGCCTCCAACCTCACCTGAGTGCCATTGCCCGCATCGACCGCTCCATTGCTGCCAGCTTGGTGCGCTCCATCAACACATCCATCACCACTGAGCTGCCCATTATTGCCCTGGCCCTCTTTAGCGGGGGAGAACTGCGCTGGTTTGCCGCTGCCCTAGGATTTGGCATCGGGGTGGGCACCTATTCCTCCCTGTTTGTGGCCCCTCTCTTACTGGGTCTGGTGAAGAAGGAACCCCCTACCCCAGTCATACAATCTCCAGCATCAGCCTGAATCTGCAATTGCGTGGCCTGCAAAAGTTTCTCCTTACCCTCATCACCCTTCTGGCCCTTATGCAGCTGAGGGGTGAGCTGGGTTTGCTCTTAGACCATTTCACATGGACAGCACTGGCTTACAGCCTTCAGGCTCAGTCATTGTCCCTGCTCAATCTCCTTGCCTTGCCATTGCTTTGGCCACGGCACTCTCACCATTGAGAAGCCACTGATCCATCACATCGCGCACCAGCACTTCCCGGACCAAAACCTGTATCACCACCACTAGGGGCAGGGCCATGAGCAAACCCAGTGGTCCTAGGAGGACGGTGAAGACAAATTGGGACAGTAGGGTCAGCCCGGGAAGCAGCTTCACCTGTTGATGCATCACGTAAGGGGTGATGCCATAGCTCTCAATGTTCTGAACCAGCCCGTAGAGAACCACAACACCCACCACCTTCCAGAGGGAATCTGTCAGGGCCACGGAAATGGGAAACACCGTGCTTAAGGTGGGGCCCAGGTTGGGTATCACATTGAGTAGGCCAGCCAGTAGGGCGTTGGCCACCACCAGTTTTACTCCCATTATGCTCAAACCAATTCCAGCCATCAATGAAACGCAGATGGAGCTAATCAAGATGCCCATCAACAAGTTTCCCAAGGCTTCACCACACTGGTGAAGAATATCCTCCATGCGGCGGCGGTAAAAGCTGGGTGTTAAGCGAATGACCAACTTCTGATGGGGTGCGGGCTGAATGGCCATCATCACCGCAAGGGCTAACACAAAAACCGTCTGCACTAACCCACCCCCCAGGTTGCCTGCAAAATCCAGGATGCCTTGGAAGCTATGGCCAAGGGCAGCACCCGGATCTATCCTGAGGCGCAACAGCTCAGTGATGCTGTCGGGTACATCTGCATTGGCACCATAGGCAAAGGAGACAAGGGAACCATAGACCTCATCAAGGAGGGTCAGCAGGGCAGTGAAGGCCTCAGGTAACTGGGCAATGAGCTGGCGGAACTCCGTGACAAAAGGTGGAACCAACAGCACGCTGGCTAGAAAAATTACCAGGATTAAGGAGAAGAGAACCAGGAGAAAAGCCCAAGGTCGCCTCCAACCCAGGTGCTTCTGCAAGGCACCCACTGGTAAGGTGAGGATGCGGGCAAGAACCACTGCGGTAAACACCAGGAGCAAAACTCCTTTGAGGTTCCAGAGGAGGATTGCCGCGGCGGCAGTTGCTAGGAGACCAATACACTGACCAAGGCCCATACACCTCTCCTGCCCTTAGCTCTGGGCAAAGTCCAGGTTGGCACGCTTGGCATAGCGCTTAGCAAAGCGCATGAAACGCTCAAATTCTTCTGTTGTTTTCCAAGTGTAGACAGCTTCAATGGCGCTGGCACGGCCATTTACAAACTTTCCCCTCACCTCTCGACTCACCAGCTCCCCCTCTTCATCCACAAGGAACATGCCGGCAATGGTGCCAGTCATCTCCGGCGCCAACGCATCTGGCTCCTCAAAGAGGAAAATGGCCTGACCGGTCATCCCATCCCGGGAACGGGTCATACGAATATCTGGAATGACGGTCTCGTCAATTCCTGGAAAAAACTGAATGGCTGCCATCATCACTGCTTCAAGAATGGGTAGCCTACAGGCTGGGTTTCCAGAGCGTTGGCCCCAGGGCTAGGAGCCGTTGGGCAATGGCTTCATTGGACTCCCCTGAACTCACCAAGGGAATGGGAGGATGGTGACAGCGCCTCAGGCCATAGGCATAGGTTCTGTCGTAGTAGTCGAGGATCACCTGGCAGGCCTGACGGAGATAACCTGCTTCAATGGCCTGGACCGCCTGTTTGGTTCTCTGGGGTCCTAGGCGTTTGCCAATCCTTTGGGTGGCATGCACAAGCTCCTGGGGCGCCATTGGGCCATAGATGGCCAGCAGCCGGTCCAACCGTTCCCCATCTGAGCGCCGCAACTCCACCACCGGTGCCTGTTGCATCTGCAGAAACAACTCAGGGGCAATGCGACAACGTCCCAACTGGGCACTCTCATCTTCAATCCAAATTGCTTGCTCTGTGGAGAGGGCCTGCAAAGCCATGGCAATCTCGTTTTCAAATTGCTCTGTGGTGGGCTGAGCAGGTTGACCGAGACCCCCAAAACTGCTGCCCCGGTGGTGGGCTAAGCCCTCCAGATCCAATATCTGAGCCCCGGCACCTTGAAGGGCGTGGAGCACCTCTGTTTTGCCACTGCCTGTGGAACCACCGAGGAGCACCATGGGACGAGGCTGGGCCATGGTCTGGCGTACCCACCTGCGAAAACCCTTGTAGCCTCCCTCCAGCAGGTGGCAGGGCAGGCCATAGGTCTCCAGGAGCCAGGTGGTACTGCTGCTGCGCAATCCACCACGCCAGCAATGCACCCGCAGGGGGGTACCCTCCTCTGCCAGCGCCGCAGCTTGATCCGCCAACAGAACCAGTCGTGGCCCCACAAGCTCAAGCCCATGGCGCACTGCGGCACGGCGACCCTGGTGCTTGTAAATAGTTCCCACTGCAGCCCGCTCCTCATCACTGAACAGGGGCAGGTTGTGGGCATGGGGAATGTGGCCATGGGCAAATTCCCCAGGGCTGCGCACATCCAGCAAGGGACCACCTGCCTTCAAGAAGGGATCACAGGGAAGAGCGTGGGCCATGGACCCATTGTTCCTGGTGGATGGCTCCTACCATGGTGGCCAGTGTTGTTTCTCTGTTGTCTTGACTGTGGGCCAGGCTGGTTTTTTTACCGCTGATTCCTCATCTGCCCAGCTGCTGGAGAACTTTCGCCAAGCCCAAGGCCGCCAACGGCAGCGGCTTCTTCAGGGTGTGCTTAATGGGGCCCAACAGCTGGTGGAGTCCATTCCCACAGCCTTACAAGGCTATGACCCGGCTGGTGATGACTGGGCAGCAGGCACATTGATCCAGTTGCTGATGGCCCATGGTGGAGCCACGAGAGCAGAGTTTCTCCGCTGCCACCCCCATGGTTGGTTTCTGGCCCCCTCTGCCATGGGTCAAAATCACCAGCCCCTACAACATGCCCTGGCAAAAGAGGACTTTGAGAATGCTGACCGCCTCACCATGGCCAGTCTACGGCAAATGGCAGGTCCTGCTGCCGTGAACCGTGGGTATGTTTTTTTCTCTGAGGTGCCTGCCTTGGCGACGGTGGATCTGGACACCATTGATCGCCTCTGGGTTGCCTACTCTCGTGGTCGCTATGGGTTTTCCGTACAGCGACGCCTGCTGAAGGCCTGCGGGGGACGCTGGGAGCAGCTCTGGTTACGCCTGGGATGGAAGCAGGATGGTGTCTGGACCCGCTACCCCAACCAATTCACCTGGTGCCACTCTGCCCCGGAAGGACACATGCCCTTGGTAAACCAGCTGCGGGGGGTGCGGTTGATGGATGCCCTACTTCACCACCCTGCCATCATGGCCCGCTGTCCGGATGGTTGATGGAGGCTTACCGCGGTCAGGACAGCCTGGATCTCGCAATTCACCCTTTAGCCAAGCCACAGCTGTTTGCAAGGAGGCCAGGGCAGCTTGCTCCTGACCATGGAGCAGCTGGTTCAGGCCAGCCGCTGCCTGCTCCGCTGCTCGATGGTGAGCACTTCCTTTGAGTCTGTGCCATTGGTGCTCATGGATGCGCAGGCTGTCCAGCAAGGCCTGGGCCAAGGGAATGGCGGAAGGATTCAGGGGATCGGTAGGGGCGGCCATGGTGTGTCTCAGGGGAAAGGCAATGGTTGCTCCACCATGGTCCTAGCTGTTGCACCTGGGCCATGTTGAGAATTGCAATGACCCGTCGCCAGTACCGGCTCCATGGGCGCCCACGGCAGGACCAGGGTCTGGTACGTCTTGTTTTAAAATTAGCAGCCTGTCAGCAACGGCTAGGGAGATTGCAGCGGACTGGCTCTGGTCTGCAGGCCCGCCGCAACCGGCAACGGCATGGCCTGTTCCATAGGCTGGTGTGGCTTCAGCCAAGACCGTGGCATCCTGGGGAACGGTTTTGGTGGGCACTCCGTTGGTTTGCCCTGGGCATGGTGGTGACCCTTCTGCTCTCTGGAAAGGGGTCACCATAAACAGAAAGCAATTCAGATTTAAAGATTTAGACAGGTCGCTGGGCCAGCCACAGCCTGGACACAAAATGGGTCTCTGCGGTGATCAGTACCAGCCCAGCAGCCTCAATATGGGCTTCAATGTTGTCATGGATGTAGTTGCCATAGAAGGGCTCATGGTAGATGCGTCGGAAGTTCTCAGAAAGTGCACTGAACTCTGGTGAATCCTTCGGCTGAATAGAATCCAAGATGGCCAAAACGCCGCCGGGCCTCAACAGACGGCAGGCTTCATTGATGCAGTTGACCCGTGCTGATCGGGGCAACTCATGGAGCAGAAAGACGCAGGTAATCCCATCAAACCAGCCATTGACAAAAGGCACGTCCTCCACATTGGCTTGAAGGAGCTGGGGCACCTCAGCGGGTTGCTCTGCAAGCCAGCGACCAGCCTGGCGCAGATAGGCTTCAGAGAGATCACAGCCCACCAGCTGTGCCTGGGGAAGGGCGCTCCGCAACTGCTGCAGGGTGCGGCCAGTGCCTGTGGCCAGATCCAGAATACGGAGCCGTTGAAGTTGCCCAGCCTGTTGCTTTGTCAGTGCTTCCTTCAGGGGCCTTAGTAGGCGCCGCCGCATGGCATCCGCACCGCCATTGAAGAGGATCTCCACTTGGAGATCATAAAGTGCGGCTGAATGGTTACTAAGGTAGCCGTCGGTCTGATTGTGGAAATTGCGCAGGTAATAGGCGGGGTAGTGTTGCCGGTTAATGGCCTTGGGTAGATCTTGAAAATCCCGCCGCCGCAGACGATCCCATACGGCAGGTGCATCCAGCCAGAGCAGGGGGTAGCGAAGTGCCCAGTCTTTCCATGGCGCCCTGAACAGCAACTCCACCGGATAAACACCATCGACACCATCCTGCCAATCTTGCTCCAGAAGGGCATCCATGGATTTTTGAAGAGCTTTGATGACTTCCGGCTCTAAGGGCAAGGTTTTTACCACCACATCAGGAGCCATGGTCTTGAGCAGGCGGATGTTCATCTCCTTATGGGCCAGACTCAGTGCGCCTCTCCCCTTCTGCAGCGTCTGGTAGGCAAGTTTTGTCAGCAGGTTAGGCATGGGGGGCATCAAGCCATGTCTCCATTGGGTCTCTTGTCCATTGTGTCTCTCAAAGGTTCTCCACCGCCCTTGTCAATGCCCTATAGCACTGCTCCAGCTCCTCATCCCCCATGGCAAGGGGTGGCAATAGATAGAGCACATTTCCCAAGGGACGCACAAACACACCATCTGCCATGCAGGCCCGCCGGATCTGCTGGCCCAGGTGGGGAAGGGAGCCGGATTGAGAAACCTTGAGATCAATGGCGGCAATGGTGCCGCAGAGGCGTGCATGCTCCAAATTGGGCTGCCGGGCCAGCTGCTCCAGATGGGGGCGGTGTCGTGCTGCAAAGCCTTCATAACGCTCTGGATGAGCCTCCAGCAGGGTGAGGCTGGCATTGGCAGCAGCACAACCGAGGGGATTTGCAGTAAAGCTATGACCGTGAAAGAGGGTGCGCTGTGGGTTCTCTCCCACGAAGGCTTGGTAAATTTCCTCCCGCACCAGGCTGACAGCCATGGGCAAAAAGCCCCCCGTCAGACCCTTGGACAGGGCCACCAGATCTGGTTCAATGGCTGCCTTGTGGCTGGCAAAGAGGGCTCCGGTGCGTCCAAAGCCTGTCATCACCTCATCGGCAATGAGTAGGGAACCAGCAGCCTGCACCCGTTCTGCCACCTGTTGCAGGAAGGTGGGGCGCACCATGGCCATACCGCTGGCTCCTTGCACCAGGGGCTCAAGAATAACGGCGGCAGTTGGAGTCTCCAAAAGCTGCTCCAGCCGTTCTAGGGCACCTTGCTCACGGTACTCCACTGTCTCATCATCCCACCAAGTGGCTGGGCATGGGCAGCGAGCCACGGCAAACAGTAGGGGGTCAAAGGGGTTGGTCCACAGGGAGCGGGCCCCCAAGGCCATGGCCCCAAAGGTGTCCCCGTGATAGGCCCCAGCAAAAGCAATGAGCTGCTGGCGGGGTTCCCCGCGATTGTGCCAATACTGGAGTGCGATCTTGAGACACACCTCCACCCCAGTGGATCCGTTATCAGAAAAAAACAACCTATCCAGACCTGGCCATACCAGGCAGAGCCGCTCTGCCAGGGTGACCGCAGGATGGTGGCTGAAGTTGGCAAAGATGACCTGCTCCAGCCTCTGGGCCTGTTGAGCAATGGCTGCAGCAATGGTGGGTTCACCATGGCCATGGAGTGTGACCCACCAGCTACTGATGGCATCCAGCACCCGCCGCCCATCCTCTAACTCCAGCCAGGGCCCCCAGCCGGAACAAATCATCTCTGGGGAATCATGAAGGGCCTCTTGGGCAAAGGGATGCCAGAGATTGGGATGCCATGGTGTGGAGAGGGTCCCCTGGTCATGCTCATGGCCATGGTATTGGGGTTGGGTAGAACGGTTTGAAATAGGGGTGCTCATCCAAATTCCTTCAGACACCTGTCAAGGCCACAGCCCAGGCTCTCCAGGTTGAGCCCACTCAAGGGTTGTGGTTAGCAACATATGCTGCCACAGAACTCCATGGAAACTCCATATTTGAGCAGGCAACATTTAGCCACAGGTTAGAGTCAAGGCCCAGGTTAGCCCGGCCCCATCTCTGTTAGATCCGTGCATGAAAGTTTCCCCCCATGGGTCTGGCGACCGTTTTAGGACGCAGTTGGGGCTTGCTTAGATCCCTTGCTCCTGCAGTTTGAATGCTTCCCGTCCCCATGGTGAAGGGGACTCGTTCGCCATCCAGCAAATGCTGATTACAACATCTCCACATGTAGTTCTGCTTGCGTAAAGCCCTGGCTAGTGATCCCTCATAGTGCTTACTGTTTCTTGCGGCCCAGTAAGTGATATCTCCATCAAAGGGGCTTTTGGTTCCCTTCACTTTGATGAACTTAGTGAATCTGCTCCACTGGCGCTGTGGGTGATAGTGACTTACTCATTCACTGCATTGTCATCTTTTTTAGCAATGACCGTTACTGTCTGTGCCATATTCCAGCTATCTATGGTGAAGGTGAGGCTGGTTGGTGAGACACTGATGCCCTCTCCAGTTCTGTCTAGCTCCAGATCCACTGTAATATCTCCCGTGGGCTGGGGCTGAAGAGCTGTACGGTCCACGTGGCACTGCTTACCTCCTCTACACTCGCGGTGTTGCTGGGGCCTATCTCTATTGACCTCCTGTCGTTATCCATTAACGTTATCACTACGCTGTCACTTGTACTGTGATAGTCTGCGCCACTGGCGGTGTGGGTGATGATTACTTCCTCATTAATCTCATTGTCATCCTCTTTAGCACTGACCGTTACTGTCTGACCACTGCTCCAATTGGTGCTACTGAAGGTAAGGCTGGCTGGTAAAACAACAACGTTGGCTGTGTCAGGGCTGATGGTGAGTGTCACATTACCACCGCTGGGTTGGCTGGAGAGTTTCACTGTCCATGTATTGCTGCTTCCCTCATCCACACTTAATGTAGTTCTATTTAACAATATAGTCTGACAAACTGGCAGGTTAGCGGTCACAGTATCAGGCTGATTAAGTAGATCTATTACAAATGAAGCGCCTGATGGAAGTGCAGGTCGGCAATACAGATTCCTGTTGTTATATAGATGGACACTTTGCAAATTAGTAAGCCCGCTAAATAAATATTTCGGTAAATTACTTAAATTGTTTCTATACAAGTAGATCTCTCGCAGACTAGTAAGTCCACTAAATAAATTGCTTGGTAGATTACTTAAATTGTTGTTGTCTAGTCGAATATACCTTAGCTTGGTAAGTTCACTAAATAAATCTTCTGGCAAACTGGCCAAACTATTGTCTTCTAGTTGGATATGCCGCAGATCATCAAGTCCACTAAATAAACTTTCTGGCACGCTAGTTAAATTGTTATCATTCAGGTATATGTATTCCAGATCATCAAGCCCGCTAAATAGGTCCGCTGGTACACTGTTAAAATTTCCACCGTGCAGATTGCACTCATTGTTTTTTCAGGGCCATGGGTTTCGCCAGCACACCAGAATTCTTGTCCACCTAAGGTGGATATGGTGACAGAGTGGTGTGCCTGAGCAGGCTCCACTAGAGCCAGGGGAGATGTCAGGAGAATTGCCAGAGGAGTGCTAAAGAGCAGATGCTGGAGCTTGAGAAACACAGAGGAATGGCTGATGGTCCTCTACTCTAGCCTACCCCCCTGCCAACTTCTAGCTGGGTCTCTAATGGGCAAATGCTCACATAAGTCCTGATTTTATTCGCAAACTGTTACTTCTTGCTTGTATTCCACGGCTGGCTTTCCTCTTCCCACTGTGCCCTATGGCTACGGCAGTGGCCCATGCCTCAGCACCATTCCCTAGGTAGTCTGGCATTCTTGGCAACACCTTGAGTTGTAGTCTAGTGCTCCGTCCCCCTGCTCAGGCAATGGGGGCAGTGGTGCCATAGGGACCGGGGGACCGACAGGGGAACGTGGCTGCTCCTCGCCCCAGGGGCTGTAACCCTTGAAGAGGCTGCACCTGACCAATGGGGTGCCTAGCCTAGGGCAACGGCCTACATGTTAGCTTTCGATTTTAGTAAGATATTTTAGTAAGATATACTGGTAGAAGCTGAGAGACAAATAGATAAAGCCAGAATAGAATCCCCCATCTCAGTTTATCTATGGATTGGATTAGTATCAAGAGAGCAGTTATCTATGCAGACTAAGATAATCTGTATCTGTTTTTGAGGTAACTATAGGCAAGCCTTGCTGAATGGAATAGCTAATTACTATTTGTGCTATTGTGCTGGCCTATGGATCATCTCACAGCATGGAGAACTAATGGGGAAGGCTGAATCTACCAGATTAGATTGATGGCCATCACAACAAACCACCAAAGAGCTCTTATTTCCCCAAGAGCTCTTTGGCGTGGGGAATTCTAGTCCCCCTGAAGCTTGCAGCCAGTTGTTGCCTTAGCTGGACACCCCAGTTGTTACGGTGCCCTGGACCCTTTTGCTTAGTCGGAGCTGGGAGCCTTCTGGCTCAACAGTAATAGTTTCACCGCCACAAAAGTCACCCCGCAGAATGGCTTTGGCCATGGGTGTTTCCAAATGTTTTTGGATGGCGCGGCGTAGGGGTCTGGCGCCATAGGTGGGGTCATGGCCCACTGTGGCTAGCCAATCATAGGCTTCTGGCATCAGCATTAAAGATAGATCACGCTGCCGTAGTCGTTGCTTGAGATGGGTCACTTGCAGTTCAACGATGCGGCGTAACTCCTGCTTCTGGAGCCCATGGAAGATGATAGTTTCATCAATGCGATTCAGAAATTCAGGGCGGAAATGGGCACGCAGGGCTTGCTTCACACGGGTTTCCATCTCCCCATGTTGGCTATCATCACCAACTAAATCCAGAATGGCCTGGCTGGCAATGTTGCTGGTCAAGATGACGACAGTGTTAGAGAAATTGACCGTTTGGCCTTGACTGTCAGTGATGCGGCCATCATCTAATACCTGCAGTAGTACATTGAATACATCGGTGTGGGCCTTCTCAATCTCATCCAGCAGGATCACCGCGTAGGGTTGTCGTCGTACAGCTTCTGTGAGTTGACCCCCTTCCCCATGACCCACATAACCTGGAGGTGCGCCGATGAGGCGGGACACGGCGTGGCGCTCCATATACTCCGACATGTCAAGGCGCACCATGGCGGTCTCATTATCAAAAAGCTGCTCCGCCAGGGCCTTGCACAACTCTGTTTTGCCCACACCCGTGGGACCTAAAAACAAGAATGAAGCAATGGGCCGCCGTGGATCCGCCAGACCAGCACGGGAGCGCTGGATAGCATCAGCGACGCTACGGACCGCCTCCCCTTGGCCCACCACCCGTTCCTGGAGACGCTGCTCCAAATCCAGCAGCTTTTGCAGTTCTGACTGGGTCAGGCGTTTCACTGGGATGCCAGTCCATTTGCTCACCACCTCCGCCACATCTTCTTCGCTGACGTTTTGGCGTAGCAGTCGTCTCTCATTGCGCTGAAGTTGATTTTCCCTCTCCTGCAGGCGACGTTGTAACTGAGCTAGTTCGCCATATTCTAGCTCTGCAGCCCTATTAAGGTCATAGTTGCGCTTGGCTTGCTCCAGCTTAACCTGCACCTGTTCAATTTCCTCTTTCAAGCCCTGGAGATCATCTAGAGCACCCTTCTCCTTGTTCCATTGGGCCATAAGATCATGGTGCTGCTCCCTCAGATTGGCCAGGTCATGGCTGATACGGGCCAACCGCTCTCGACTAGCCGGATCACTTTCCTTAGCTAGGGAAAGTTTTTCCATCTCCAGCTGTAAGATTTTGCGGTCAATCTCATCAATCTCTTCAGGCTTTGATGTGATTTCTGTTTTCAAACGGGCGGCTGCTTCATCCATCAGATCAATGGCTTTGTCCGGTAAGAAGCGGTCATTGATGTAGCGGCTGCTGAGAACTGCTGCAGCCACTAGGGAACCATCAGAAATCCGTACACCATGGTGAACTTCATAGCGCTCCTTGAGGCCACGTAGGATAGAAATAGTGTCTTCCACCGTCGGTTGAGACACCAAAACCTGCTGAAAACGTCGTTCAAGTGCAGCATCTTTTTCAATGTAACGGCGGTGTTCATCTAGGGTGGTGGCACCAATACAGCGCAGCTCTCCACGGGCTAACATGGGTTTGAGCAAGTTGCTGGCATCCATAGACCCACCGGTGGCTCCAGCCCCCACCACAGTATGAACTTCATCAATGAATAACACAATTTGATCGTTCCCAGAGGTGACCTCCTTGAGCACTGCCTTGAGACGCTCCTCAAACTCACCGCGGTACTTTGCCCCTGCGATCAGAGCACCCATGTCAAGGGCAATAAGGCGCCGATTCTGCAGGGCTGTGGGTACATCACCGTCCACAATGCGCTGGGCCAGGGCCTCCACAATGGCAGTCTTGCCCACACCGGGTTCACCAATCAGCACCGGGTTGTTCTTGGTGCGGCGTGAAAGAATTTGGATGGTGCGGCGGATCTCCTCATCCCGACCTATGACAGGATCAAGTTTGCCCTGGCGGGCCGCCTCGGTTAGGTCAGAACCGTATTGCTCCAAGGCCTCATAGGTGGCTTCTGGGGTTTGACTGATGACCCGTTGACTACCGCGGATGGATTGAATGGCTTCCTTAAGAGTATGACGCTTTCCCCCCAGGGCCTGTAACAGGGGTTTACCACAACGGTTGTCCCCATAGAAACCTAGGAGCAAATGCTCAATGGCAATGAAATCATCTTTCCAATGCTTCCGCTCCTTCTCAGCCTCATCCAATAGACGGTCCAGGCTGGAGCCCAGGGCAATGGTTTGGGGAGGGGCACTGAGCTTGGGTTGTTTGGCGAAGAATTGCTCCAGCTCACGGTCTAGGGCAGCCACCTCCAGACCTGCAGCTTCCAGGATGCGCACCGCCAAGTCCTTCTGCTCTAGCAAGGCCTTGAGCAGATGCTCGCTCTCCAATGCTTGGGACTTGCGGGTCCGTGCCAACTGGTGAGCGGCGGTGATGGCTTCCCAGGCTTTGAGGGTAAAGGTTTCAGGGTTGGGTTGCATGGCAGGTCAGTTGATGGGCATCTACCCAGCAAATTAGAAAGTTCTGCAGCCTAGTACCATCCCACTAACCGTACTGATTGGCTGGGATCACCCCACCATGGTGGACTTCAGGGTCCCATCTCAGCTGAAATACCTAGCCCTAGACCTTGGGGTAATTCCCCCTTGGAGACCATACGGGGCATGGGGAAAGTGCTCCCATGGAAGCTGCTTCTCTAGGGGCCATGGCTTTGTGAATGGATAATGGATAGAATTGTCCCCCCTTCACACCACTGGTTGGGATTTATATAAGAAAGTGCCAGGGGTAGTCCGTGTTCGTCATGGCTGTAGCTGGTCTAGGTTTACTGCCATGACCCTTCGCCGTTCTCTGTCATGCTAAGTCAACCCATTGACCGCCTATCCTTGCGCTTTGTCACAAGGTGACGGCTAAGGGGCCCCGGACAGTCATAGACCATATCCTTCAATACGGTGCAGTAACGACTGAGGAACTGCAGACACTCTATGGCTATGACCATCCGCCCCGGGCAGTTCGGGATGTTCGGGAGAGGGGAGTTCCTATCCAGACATTCCGAGTGGGCAGCGAGAAGACGGGCCGCATGATTGCAGCCTATCGCTTCGACAGTCCGGATAAGATCGTCCGGGGGCGCATCAGTGGCCGTAAGGCATTCTCGAAGGGATTCAAAAACCTGCTCATTGAGCACTATGGCCCACGGGATGCCATTACTGGCGAGCCCGACGAAGACAGCCTGAAGCCTATATGCTCCTGGATGCTTCGAGCCAGCGGGGAAAGTCCTGGTCCTGCCAGCAGTGCCGGAACTGGCAGGAAGACCGGGACGAAGCTGTCTGCCGGTGCTGCTTCTGGGCTTCTCCGGAGCACTACACACACATTGCTGGGGAGAATGTGCGGCCTGTCCATCATAAAGAGGCTACTGGCGCCAGACTTAGGCTGAGTTGTTTGTAGTCCTGGATGACGGGATGAACAGGGGTCAAGCCAGGGGTTAGATAGAGGCTCTCGACAGTTTCTTCCCTACCACCGTTCAGGGTTGCTTGAGAGGACGGGCCGGCATGGAGCAAGAGGCAGTAAGGCCCAGGGCTTCGGGCAATGGCGGGCCGTACTCCCTGCTGCCAGTGGCCCCATCATAGGAGAGGGCAAACGGTATTCGCCTAGAACGCAGGTTTTCCAGGCCCCTAACCAATTCCTCCTGCATCATTTGCTGATGGTATCGCTTGTCCCGGCCAATGGAGGTGCCAAGATAGGGGGGGGGTCCATGTAGAGGAAATCAGCAGCCATGGCGTCCGCCGTTGTTTCTAGCCAGTCCCCGATGGGGAATTCAACGCGGCCTCGGAGAATGGCTGAGACTCTAAGGATTGCCCCTTGCATCTTGTCTGGATGCATTCCGAGACGACGCTTATCAACGGATTGGGTGAAGCTTCCGGATCGATTGAAGCGGACTGCATTTTTGACACAGCGGCATATTAAGTATAGCAAATCCACATGGTGACCAGTTTTGTTGTAGCGATCCCGGACGCGGTTGAAATAGCCACCGTCCCTGGTGGTTTGGCCGTGCCACAAAGCTCGGTATCTGGCGGCAGTTTTCTCGGGCTCTTCCACAATGGCCCGGAGAAGATCTATGATCGGTGCCAGGCTGTCTGCCACTACGAATCGCGAAGCAAGACGATGATGGGCTGCGTAGATGGTCATTGCCCCTGACCCGGCGAAGGGCTCATAGAAGGTTGAGATCTCTTCCGGCAGATATGGGGCAATGGCGGGAGCCAGCTTTCGGTTGCTCCCCTGATAAGGGATTGGGTGTGGTAAGGCCATGGCCCTTGACCGTGGTTTGCTCAGCTACCCGTTGCAAGGTGGAAGTGGTGCCATAGGGCAGCCGCTGAACCAGTGGGTGGCTGGGCAAGCATAGGTCCAGCGATGGGCCTTGCTTCCCACACCACAAGCACCCAACCAACTGAATCACTCAACCGTGATGGTGCCCACCATGCCTGCACCACGATGGGGCTCGCAGTAGTAGCTGTAGCTGCCTGGGTCGGAGAAGGTTGTATCCCAGCTTTCTCCAGGGGCGAAGGCCAGATCTGCATGGCTCAATTCCCCATGCCCTTCCACCACAGCGTTGTGGGGTCCCAGTGAGTTGTTAACAAACCTGACCGTATCACCGGCACTGATGGTAAGGCTGCTGGGCTCAAAGGCTAGGAGGCCACTATCAGTTCCCATGATCACCTCGAAGGTGGCAGCAGCGGCGGTGGACCCCCACCCCAAAAGACTAACAAGGCCCAGAACAACAGCAAGGCAGGTGCCCAGAAGGCGAGACATGGCATGTTCAGTCACTGCTCACCAGCTTAATGGTGTTCCAGGCTCCCCTGCCATGGAGTCTGCCATGGATTTGAGAAGTGTTACGGGCTTGAGGGGGGAGCGGTTATGGGGCCCCGTCGGGGAACACCGGCTGCCCATAAGACGGTGGCCAGGTCAGGGAAGCGGGACCTGAGCCCGAAGCTTTCAGGGCGGGTGATGGGATGATGGACAAAGTGGCGCCGCTGCATGGTGAAGCGATCCCACTGGCTCAGCTGAATGGGCAACAGGGCCACCAAGGCCTCCAACAACCAGGGCCGCAGCTCCAGACCGGGTGGATAGGCCATGTGGCGGTAGCGGCAGAGCTGGGCCATGGTGCCATTGACGGTTAGGGGTGCCTGACCCAACACATAGCGGCACATACCACCCCAGTGCTCTGGGCCCTGCCGATGTGGTGTGGTGAGCAGGTGGCCACAGATACTGGCCACATCCTCTCCATGGATGTAGTGGTAACTGGCCTTCACCCGCAGGAAACGCATCAGCCAAAGCCACCCCATGGCAGATCCCAAGCCAGCGGTCAGGTAGCTGGTGGGCAATGGGTCCCGGCCATCAACCCGACCGGAAAAGATGAGGGTGGGGAAGATGGCCACAATCTTTTGCCGGAGCGGATGGGCCATCAGCTGGCGTAGGCAGCTGTACTTGGTCTGGATGTACTCCGTGCCCCACTGCTGGGCCTCTGCCAGCAGCTCCAAGTCATGGTCCAGAATACTGGCGGTGGAGAAATAGAG
Organism: Synechococcus sp. PNGco_S_binSS4; assembly: GCA_007571085.1. GTDB lineage: Bacteria > Cyanobacteriota > Cyanobacteriia > PCC-6307 > Cyanobiaceae > Synechococcus_B. The sequence goes on along the minus strand of RKSC01000168.1, from coordinate 8,960 downwards.
CACCTGCTGGAGCCGCTGGTGGTCAAGGTGGGCAAGGAGATCCTTCACGGCCTCCACATTGACTGCCCAGGCACGGTCAGGATCTCCCCAGGCGGTGGCCGTATGAATAACCCGATCTACACTGGCCAGCTGCTGGCGGAAAGCCTGGGGTTGGCGCAGATCCCCCACCAGCAGCTCCAGGCGGGGATGGCTCTGATCAACGGCGGTGAGTTTATGGGGCTGGCGTAGCCAGAGCAGTAGTTGGGCAGTGGTGTGTTTGAGCAACCATGCGGTCACCGCCTGGCCAATGGAGCCACTGGCGCCAGTAATGAGAATACGACTGGGCTCAGACAAGCTCACGTGGGCAATAAGGGAGGGAATCAGGCAACCGGCTTGGCCCCCAAGCGCTTACCAGCCTCAAAAAACAGGCGGGCATTCTCCTCAGGGGTGCCGGGCAAAATGCCATGGCCCAGATTCAGGATGTGGCGCCGTCCCTGGGCCTTGTGGAGTGTGTCCTCAATGCGGGCACAGATCATTTCAGGGCTGCCGAAGAGAATACCGGGATCCACATTCCCCTGGACACCCAACTGTTCAGGGAGTCGGGCCAGGCCGTCTGCCATGTCCACGGTCCAATCCAGACTAATAATGTCCGCCCCACTGGTTCCCATGCGTTCCAACACCCCTGCACTGCCGGAGATGTAAAGGATGAGGGGGGTTTCCGGGTGGGTCTGCTTCACTTGGCGGATCAGACGCTGTTGGTAGGGTCCTGCAAAGACGTCATAGTCCTGGGGGCTCAGTTGACCAGCCCAGGAGTCAAAGATTTGCACCACCTGGGCACCGGAATCAATCTGGTAACGCACGTAGGTGGCAATTCCATCCGCCAGGTGGGCCAGGAGTTGGTGCAGCAGGGCTGGCTCCCGGAAGGCCATGGCCTTGATCACCCCATAGGTTTTACTGCTTTTGCCCTCCACGGCATAGGCAGCCAGGGTCCAGGGGGCACCCACAAATCCCAAGACTGCCGCACTATTACCCACTGCCTGGCGCAACCGGGTCAGCACATGTCCCACAAAGGGCAGGGAATCAGCTGGTTCTAAGGGGCGTAAGGCATCAACTTGGGCCTGGCTGCGGATGGGTTGGGGAATCAGGGGACCATGACTTTCAATGATGTCAAAGTCAATGCCCATCCCTGGCAGGGGCGTCAGGATATCTGAGAACAGGATCACCCCATCCGGGTGAAATGCCTCAAAGGGCTGCATGGAGATCTCATAGGAGAGCTCAGGGTTTTCAGAGCGCTCCCGAAAGGTGGGGTAACGGTCCCGCAGCTGTCGATAGGCCTTCATGTAGCGTCCCGCCTGGCGCATCATCCAGACGGGTGTGCGCCAGGTGGGTTCACCTAAAGCGGCACGGAGAAGCAGAGGAAGGGAATCGGCCATTGAGGCAAGCATCAATGCGATGGAACAGGAACAGTCGCTACGGCTTCTTCCTGGTGGGGACCATGGGAGCTGTGGCGGAAGATGACTGTACTTAAGGGAGGTAAGCACAGATCCAGGGAGTGAGGATAGCTGTGCATGGGCCAGGGGTCTGTAAAGCGACCTCCCATGTTCCCCAAGTTACCGCCTCCATAGATTTCTGCATCGCTGTTGAAGATTTCTCCATACCAGCCATCCAGGGGCACACCAATGCGATAGCTCTTGTGGGGATTTGGAGTAAAGTTACAAACCACAACCAACCAACGTTGACTGTGCTCATCCCGTCGCATGAAGCTGATAACACTGTTGCGGTTATCATCACAGTGGATCCATTGAAAGCCGTTGGTGTGAAAGTCCTCTCGCCAGAGAGCTGGTTCAGACTTGTAGAGGGCGTTCATGTCATCAATCATTTTCATGAGCTTCTGATGATCAGGATATTGCATTTTATCCCATTCCAGGTCATCCCAGACATTCCATTCCCCACGCTGGCCAAACTCCATACCCATAAAAATTGTTTTCTTGCCAGGATGGGTCCACATATAGGATAGAAGGGCCCGGGTGTTGGCGAACTTACGCCAGTCATCCCCTGGCATTTTATGCAACAAATGGCTCTTCTCATGCACCACCTCATCATGGGAAAGGGCTAGCATGAAGTTTTCGCTATGGTAGTACATCATGGAAAAGGTAATCAGATTCTGGTGAAATTGTCGGAACCATGAATCCATAGCAAAGTAATCTAACATGTCATGCATCCAGCCCATGTTCCATTTGAGATTGAAACCTAGGGCATCACCATTACGCTCACTGGGAGGTTGGGTAACACCTGGCCACTCCGTTGACTCTTCCGCAATGGATAGGACTCCGGGGAAGTATTTGAAGAGGGTTGCGTTGAGCTGCTGAAGGAAAGTCACTGCTTCCTTGTTTTCCCGGCCACCATGTTCATTGGGTAACCATTCTCCTTCTGGACGGAGATAGTCCCGGTAGAGCATGGAGGCAACTGCATCCACGCGAATGCCGTCAATGTGGAACTCACTAATCCAGAACAGGGCACTGGCCACCAGGAAGTTGCGCACCTCATTGCGGCTATAATTGAAAATCAGTGTCCCCCATTCTTTATGTTCACCGATGCGTGGGTCGCCATGTTCATAGAGGAAATCACCATCAAAATATGCCAAGCCATGGCTATCTTTTGGAAAATGTCCTGGCACCCAATCCAAAATAACACCGATGCCATGGCCATGGCAGCGATTCACAAAGGCACGGAATTCATCGGGTTTCCCATAGCGACTGGTGGGGGCATACCAACCCGTCACCTGATAACCCCAGGAACCCTCGAAGGGGTGCTCCGTGATGGGCATCAGCTCAATATGGGTAAAGCCACGTGCCTTAACATAGGGTATAACCTTATCTGCCAATTCCCCATAGGTGAGTAGCCGTGTTCCCGGCTTCATGTCATTGGCAGGCACCGGTGAGCGGGTGGTGCCGTCAGGTTCCACATAGGGCTGGTTACTATCAGCGTGGAGCCAGCTGCCCAGGTGCATCTCATAGATGGCAATGGGCTGCTCCAGGGGATTTTGCCCATCTCGCTGGCGAACCCAGTCCTCATCACTCCAGGCAAACTGGCTCCGGCTCACCACAGAGGCGGTGGCAGGGCGCACCTCATGGTGAAATCCGTAGGGATCCGCCTTGGTGTAGGGATGGCCATGGCGGGTTTGGATCTCATATTTATAGAGGTCCCCTTCCCCCAAACCAGGAATAAACAGCTCCCAGATGCCCCCGAGGCGCTTTTGGGCTGGGTGCATGCGCCCATCCCAGCCATTAAAGGCACCAACCACGGACACACCCACTGCATTGGGGGCCCAGAGACAAAACTGAACACCACTGATGCCAGCCTGCTGAATCTGATGGGCACCCATGCGGGTCCAGATGTGGTGATGATTCCCCTCAGCAAAGAGGTGGCGGTCCAACTCACCCATCCACTCCTGGCGGAAGCTGTAGGGGTCATGTTGACGGCTGTTGATGGTGCCCCGTTGTAGCTGCAGCTGGTAGGTGCTTCCGGGATCGGTCTTCAGCTGCTGCTCAAACAGCCATGGATGATGGACTGCCTCCATGGGCAGCACCTTATCCTGGAGCACCAGCTCTACCCGCTCCGCATCCGGTAACCAGGCGCGCACCACATGGTCCCCACCAGGGAGAAGGTGGGGGCCAAGAATGGCGTAGGGCTCATGGTAACGGCAGCTGGCTAGTTGCTCAGCTGCTTGAACGAGCCCTTCAGGGTGCTCAACCACAGGGAGAATGGAGACTAAGTAGGAGCCTAAGCGGCCACCTTTTTGCTCTGCTGTAGTGGCAGCTGCAGCCAGGCTCCATCCCAACAAAAACTCACCACCACCCCATGGCGTTCGTGGGCCGCTGCACCATGGGGAGCACGTCCGTCCCCTGGGTTGATGCCAATTAGGGGCCAGCCGGCCAAAGCGATGGACAGGCGCAGTCGCACCCCTGCTGGCACGGTTTGCACCAGGGGTTGGAACTGAACCTGACGCCAATTGAGGATCTGAGCCCCAGCTCCTAGCCAGCGCTCCACCCCCATGGAGAGCTGCTCCACCCGTACCTGGCCATCTCCATCTGGCTCCAGCATCTGGGAGAGGGTGCAGCAAAGATCAAAGCCCTTCCCCTCACTGGCAGCCTTCAGCCGCAGCTGGACCGTACCCCCCAGGGTCAGGGGCTGATCCAGGGGCCTGGTGGTGAAGGTGAGCACATCGCTGCGGCAATCTAAGTCGTAGCGGTCTGTGGGCCCGGCCCCCAGGTCCAGATGGCCACCTCGCGCCGGTGTGGGACGCCATGGATCCAGCACCAGTCGATCCCAGCCCCCAGCCATGGCCTGTTCAGACTCAAAAAGCAGGACACCGGCCTGGGTATCCACGGCGCTGAGGCCCGTACCACGCAACCAAAAACGCTCCACCAGGGTGATGGGCCAGTGGGGACTAGACAACCAGCTCCCACAACCACTATCAAAGAGCTGAACAGAATGGGGAGGCTGCTCTGGGGGGCAATCCTTAAGGTGGTGGTTAAAGAAAGCCAACTGCCGCTGATCCAGCTGGCCACCGTGCCAGTTCACATGGGTCCATGGACCCACCACCAGCTGGGGGGCGCCACCAGCCATCAGGCTTTGGTCATAGAGGGCCATGGTGCCTCGCAGGTAGGGGTCATACCAGCCCCCAATCAGCAACATGGGCCGCTGTAGGACAGCTTTTAGGCTGCAATCCACCACCGGTGACTCCCAGTCAGCTACCCACCAGCGCAGGAGGTGGTTCTGGGGATCCACCTGTTGGAGAAGGCTCCAGCCCTCTTCAAGAAAGTTTTGGCTATCAAGGGCTTTGCGGATTCGCCTGTGGGCCACCCCATCCCCCCGTCGCTTACAGGCTCCAGCTGCCAGCTGGAGGGCCCAGGCCAGTCCTAAAATCCACCAATCCGCCTGACCATCACGGCACCAATGGTGTTGCAGGCTGGGCCCGGCCATGGCCGGGGCGGTGCAATCAGGCACCTCTGGTCCGTCCCAGAGCAGCTGGGTGAGCCCCTGGTAGGAAAAGCCATAACAGCCAACCCGGCCATTGCAGTCCGGTTGTGCCCGTAGCCAGGTGATGGTATGAGCACCATCATGGGCCTCATGGGTGAAGAGGCGGAATTGGCCACCGGAGTCCCCACAACCCCGCACGTCCTGAATGACCACCAGGTAGCCCTGGGCGGCATACCAGGAGGGGTGGGCATAGACCAGGGTTGAGGCCAGATCTCGCCCGTAGGGCTGACGCATGAGCAGTGCGGGCCATGGCCCGCCCCGGCGGGGCCTCCAACAGCTGGACTGGAGGCTGACACCATCGGGTAACTGCAACCGTCGCTGCCCATGGATGACCCCATGGAGAGTGCTGGTACCATCCATGGGAGGCCCCAATATTGACCCCACCATTACAGTGGAGTTCCTTTTAGCTCACTCCAGTTAGTTCACACCAGCTACTGCACTCCAGGGCAATGGAGGCCAATCACATAGGTGACAACTATCTCGGCTTCCCCAGGGGTGAGCTTAGTGTCTGGAGAAAGCTGATTCAGAGCTAGGGGGGAGTAGACTGATGGAGGTGTGACCGTAGCGGTCAGTACCGTAGTTGTCAGAGTAGAAGCCTGCTTGGGAACCAGGGAGGAGTAGACACTATTGCCATTGGCATTCAAGGCTTGGAATCGCTTGCACAGCATCTCAGCCTTACGGGGGTTACTTTTGACCAGGTGGAGCAGGTCAGAGGGGCTGGCTCTGCTGGGGCTCCCCATCTTCATTCCCACGGCCACCACAGTCACCAATCCTAGCCCCATGAGGGTGGCAAGTAAAGGGGAGGTGAGTCTTAGAGGTTTGTGCATTGGCTTAATTGGGAATCTATTCCTATCCCCATTATGCCCTAAAAGCAAGCATTCCGGTGCCAGCTTTTAGCCTAGTTGCCAGCTTTTAGCCTAGGGAGCATTGGTTAGGGTTGTTCCTCCACTGATTGAGATTGGCCTGGTGGTGGCCCCTCAGGGATTGAAGGGAGAACTGCGGATTTTGCCCTGCAGTGACTTCCCGGAGCGCTTTCTGGAGCCTGGTCCCCGCTGGTTGCAGAGGGGACATGAGCCTCCTCGACTGGTGGAATTGCTGCGGGGTCGTTCCCTGCCCCGCAGGGGTCTTTATGGGATTGTGCTCAAGGGCATTGAGACACGGAGCCAGGCGGAGAAATTGATTCAGCACCGTCTTCTGGTGGATGGCACCAGCCGCCCGGCCTTGGGGGAGGGTGAGTTCCATCTCTTAGACCTGGAGGGCTTAGAGGTGCGATTGGATCCGGCAGGTCCAGCCCTGGGCACGGTGGTGAACCTGCTCCACGGGGGCAATGACCTGATAGAGGTTCGTCCCATGGCTGGGGGGCAATCCATCTTGGTGCCTTTTGTGAAGGCCATCGTTCCCCAGGTGCACATCAATGAGGGGTGGCTCCTACTGGACCCACCGGAAGGACTCTTGCCAGGGGAAACAGAATCCACACCAGTGGATGCCATAGGCTCAGATCATCGGCCCGAATCCTGATGGCCTCACCCAAAGCTGTGATTCCGGTTGTGCTGTGCGGAGGTGTGGGCACCCGGCTCTGGCCCCTGTCCCGGGCCACCTATCCCAAGCAGTTTCTTTCCCTCATGGGCAAGGAAACCCTTCTGCAGCAAACCCTACTGCGGTTGAAGGGTCTGCCGGGGCTACAGCCACCCCTGCTGATCTGCAACGATGACCACCGCTTCATTGTGGCTGAGCAGTTACGCACCATCAACATGGAGCCCGGGGCCATTGTGCTGGAGCCCGTAGGCCGCAACACGGCCCCAGCGGTGGCTGTTGCCAGTCTTCAAGCCAGGAACAAGAACCAGGAGGATCCCCTGCTGCTGATCTTGGCAGCTGACCACGCCATTGCCCATCCTGAGGCCTTCCGGGCCACCATTAGCCAGGGCATGCCCGCTGCCTTAGGGGGCCGGCTGGTGACCTTTGGTGTGGTGCCCACCACCCCTGCCACTGGCTACGGCTACATTGAAGCCGATTCCCAACCGGACAAGTTTGGCCTAAATCCCATTGGGCGCTTTGTGGAGAAGCCCAGCCGTGAGCGGGCCCAGGCCTTTATGGCCCAGGGAAACTTCAGCTGGAACAGTGGCATTTTTCTGTTTCGTGCTGGTGTGATGTTGGGGGAGTTGGAGCGCTATGCACCTGAGCTGCTGCAGGCCGCCAGCGCATCCCTTCAACAGGCCCAGAGGGATCTGGACTTCCTCCGCCTAGAGCCGGAGACCTTCCGTCGCTGCCCCCCCTTGGCCATTGATGTGGCCGTGATGGAAAAGACCAACCTGGGCAGTGTGGCCCCCCTAGAGGCAGGCTGGAGTGATGTGGGCAGCTGGGAGGCCCTCTGGGAGAAAGGGGATCAAGATGGGCAGGGCAACGCCATCTGGGGGCGGGTATTCCATGAGAACGTGCGCAATTGCTACCTGCGCAGCGAACACCGCCTAGTAATGGGCTTGGGTCTTGAGGATCTGGTGGTGGTGGAAACCAAGGATGCCGTGCTGGTGGCTAGACGGGACCAGACACAGGCTGTGAAACAAGCGGTGGAGCGTCTTCATGGTGCCGGCGCGCGGGAAATACAAGCCCACCAGTGCATCTATCGACCATGGGGCCACTACGACACCGGGGTGGAGGGGGAGCGGTGGCAGGTGAAGAGAATTCACGTGAAACCAGGCTGCTCCCTGTCGTTGCAGATGCATCACCATCGGGCTGAGCATTGGGTGGTTGTGCAAGGCACAGCCCGGGTGGAGCGCGATGGGGACACCATGCTGCTCAGCGAGAATCAGAGCACCTACATTCCCCTGGGCTGCCACCATCGCCTCAGCAATCCTGGCCGGATTCCCCTGGAGCTCATCGAAGTGCAGAGTGGAGCCTACCTAGGGGAAGACGATATTGTCCGTTTTGAAGATCACTATGGGCGCACATCAGGCTGAGCCAGTTCTGGTTACAGGAGCGGCTGGCTTCATCGGTTTTCACCTGAGCCGGGCCTTGCTCCAGGCCCAGGTGCCTGTGGTGGGCATAGACAACTGCAATGGCTACTATTCTCCCCGGCTAAAACGGGACCGCCTGGCCCAGTTGGGGCTGTGGCCCCAGTTCCAGTTTGTGGAAATGGACCTGGCCCGGGGCCATGACTGTGCTGCCCTCTTTGCTGGGCACCACTTTGCTGCGGTGGTCCATCTGGCGGCCCAGGCTGGGGTGCGCTACTCCCTAGAGAATCCTTCTGCCTACATCAACAGCAACTTGGTGGCCTTTGGCCATGTGTTGGAGGGGTGTCGTCAGCAGCAAGTGCCCCACTTGATCTATGCCAGCAGCAGCTCGGTCTATGGGGCCAACCGCAAGCTGCCTTTTGCGGAGGAGGATCCGGTGGATCACCCTGTGAGCCTTTACGGGGCCACGAAAAAGGCCAATGAGCTCATGGCTCACACCTACAGCCATCTCTATGGGCTGCCCTGCACAGGGCTGCGGTTTTTCACTGTTTATGGCCCATGGGGCCGGCCGGATATGGCCTATTGGACCTTCACCCAAAAAATCTTGGCAGGGGAGCCGCTCCAGGTGTTTAACCACGGGCGCATGGGACGGGATTTCACCTATGTGGACGACGTGGTGGACAGTCTGGTGCGCCTACTGGCCAAACCACCCCAGCCCCGGCCCATGGAGGAGCAGGTTACAGCGGCCACCAGCTATGGCCCATGGCGTGTGTTCAACATTGGCAACCAGAGCCCGGTGCCCCTGCTGGAGTTCATCGAGCTTTTGGAGGAGGCCTTGGGAGAGAAAGCCATTGTGGAGTTCATGCCCATGCAAGCAGGGGATGTGCAACAGACCCATGCTGATGTGTCAGCCCTACAACAGGCTGTGGATTTTCAGCCCAACACCAGTTTGCGCCATGGCCTGGAGCAGTTTGTGGGCTGGTATCGGGA